>CAUZSY010000103.1:0-6277 GCA_963582725.1 Candidatus Thalassarchaeaceae archaeon | reverse complement strand
GCGCTGGATCTGCGACTCCAGTTCACCGATTCTCTCGTCTCGGATGCCGAGATGACTTCGCAACTGCTCGACTATCTCGCGCAGCTTGTCGCGCTCATCGCCAACGGTCTCGGCCTCGGCCTTCTCTTCCTGCAGCCGGCGTTGCAGAGACTCCATCTCTCTGTTCAGGGTTCGAACCTCTTCCGCTGTGACGCTGGTCAGACCCGCTTCGGCCGCCTTTTCCAGCGCCTCGACAAGTTGTTCCAATTTCACCTCCATCTCGGTGATGACTTCTATCTGCGCTTCGTTCTCCTGCTTCAGAGAACCGTTCTCCCGCTCCATATCATCGATTTTGAGGGCACCTTGAGACGATTGCAATTCCTCGTTCCGCCTCTGCTCGTCATCGAACATCCGCTCCAGATGGATGACGCGCGCCTCCTTCTCTCGGACCTCCTCCTCCAGACGGTGTAGTCTGGCACGCTCCGGCGCCCCGAGGTCTTCTCGCTCGGCCAGATCGAGTTCCAGAACCCTGTTGCGCTGTCGAGCGCCGGCCAGATCGTCGTTCGCCTTTGCTAGGTCGTCCCAGGCGGCGATGACCTCTTCGACCAGTTGGTCGGTGGCGTATCCAGCCAGCATGCCAGCCAACGCACCGGGGTCGTTCTCACCGTTGCCCGGCCGGGCGCTGTCAGCAGACATATCGGCATCTATCGACGCCCATCCATTCTTGAACCTTCACCTCATACTCGGCCTCAGAAGGGCCGACTGAACATCACCGGAGGTGAGCGGGCGGGATTGTGGAAGGTGTTCCAGACATTTCAGCCGATGGCGGTGAAGAGGTCATCCGGCATACTCTCAGCGAGTTTCAACGCGCCGTCGGCGACTCGCAGGTGCGGATCCTCGGCACACCAGACACTGACGTCACCGACATCCGCCAGAGCGGACGCGACCGTGTCAGCCAGGCCGTCGATGCCGCTGACGCCGCCGGCTAGGATGATATTGTTCCGAAGGATCGAATGGTACTCCGGGTCGGCGCCGGCGATGATCTCCTTGATACCGTTGATCAGGTGCGGAATCAGTTCGTTGCAGGCGAGCCGCAGCACATCACCGATGTCGACATGCTGCTTCTTGCCCTCGACGCTGAGGTCGACGAGCACCTCCCGGTTCTCGTCTCCGACATACGAGCCAGCCTCCTTCCAGGTGCGCACCATCGACTGGGTCAACTGGGCGCCGGCGTACTTCTTGTCGATCAGATCCATCAGGCGCATGTCGAGCCAGTCGCCGGCCTCGGTGAAGGTGATCTGATCCGCCTCGCTCGGAAAGGTGCCGTGGATCCGGGCGATGTCGGTGGTTCCCGCACCGATGTCCGCGACGATGCTGCCACCTATCTCGTCCAATCCGAATGCGACCGCGAACGGTTCGCTGACCACCATTATGGCATTAACCTGACCGCGCAGGATGGAGACCAGATTCGACTTGTCGGTAAAGGAGATATGACTGGGCGAGCAGATGACTCCCAGCACCTCATCGTACTCATCGGAATCGACCGTTTCGATCAGATGGGTGACGAATGCCTTCGCCGCCGCGAGATTGTCCTCGTCGTCCTGCGCGACGCCGTGCGCCAGCGGTGTGAAGATGTTACACGCGAGCTTGTGCTTGAGAGCGTCGTCACCGAACAGGACGTCTCTACCGAGGAAGTTGCGAGCGACCGGATCCTTCGGCCGACCGACGACGGTCTGGATGGTGTTGGTGATGCCGCCGGAGGACATTATCGTCGATTGGTAGGTTCCGAGGTCAATGCCTATGTAAAGGCGGTCGGACATGGCTTTTCACACTTCCATTCGCGCGATGCGCGCCCCTTGCACACAGGTTGATGATATGAAACCTGCTTTCCTCACCAGCCGGCTCAACCAGCCATCAGAAGGTAGTCAGAACTTGACGGCGTCAGTGTTTACTCCTGCTCGAAAGGAGGTGGCACGATGTGACTTCGACTTGTCACCCCTTCTCTATGTCGGCCGAGCATGAACAGCCGACCAGTGATGAACAAGGCGACCAGTGCGAGTAGGACACCGATCAGAGGCGACGTCGAGGAAACCGAGCTGGACGACCCATCCTCATCGAGGGGGGGGTAGACTTTGATCAAACCACCATCACACTGACGAGGCCCATCATCGAATGTGACACAGACCGCCACGACTCTGGTCCGAGGGCCGTTGCTCAACCCCGAAGCGGGGTCGGTGGTGTATGTGTGATTCACCGACCAACCCGTCGCCTGATGGCCATCACCGAGGTCCCATTCCACCACACCGCCCCCCCAGTGCTGCCAGCCAGGCGTCGCGCTCGGGTCGGCGGAGAAGGTAACCTCTTCGAACATCCGCGCATCCTCGGGAATGATCAGGAGCAATCCGCAGAGCGGACAGTCCGGGGTGGGTGGTCGCAATTCGAAGGCGGCCGAGTCGACGGTCACGGCACCGATGGCCGAGCCATTCCTCATGTCGTGGATGGTGATTCGCACCGACCAGAAGCCGGTCGCGTTCGCCAGTAGATGAGTCACATCGAAGGAGCAATTCGTCGGTGAGCCATTGTTGACGGTGACTCCAGTACAGCCGAGGCCGACCACCTCAGCGCTGCTGCCGTTCCATCGAATCAGATCGACGTCGGCGAGCATCGAATCACCATCAACATCGACGGCTGACCATTCGACGAGAATGTCCCCATAGATCACCGCGCCGGCGCCCGGAGAGATCACCGTGAGGGATGGTGGTGAGTTGCCAACCCCTTCACCACTCCCTGTCGTGTTTCCACCATCACCCTCCCTCAGCACTAACACACCTCTGACCTCCTCCCGCACGACACCGGCCGCTGCGATAGCGAATCCGAGACGGTCTCCTTCGAGACCGAGGCTGCCCGGCACGCTGCCGAGGCCGACATCGCGAGCGATGATGCGCACCTCGATGGGACCAGTCGTGAGTTGCACGGCCGAGATTCGTACCCTCTCGGTCGCCTCCAGTGGATCGGCGGCACTCTGGTTCGGCGCCGAGCCGAGTCTCGACCAACCGTCCACCAGGTCATTGCCCATCGCGACCCGACCGTCCGGCAGAGTCACCTGCAGGTCGACGTCGTCGTGGGCCAGGCCGAACGGCCTCGGTGAGAATGTGAGGAAGATGTCGAGATCCGACACACCATCCCATTCGACGACCCATGTCGCATTCTCACCGTACGCCAGGAACGGTCCAGCCGCGCCGGAACCGTTCCATTCGTGCTGCACGACGCTCTCCAGCGGCCGAGCGCCCGGCTCGGTGAGCCAATCCGAGGTCAGATCATGTGGTTGTCCGACCAGCCTGAAACTGTCGTGCAGCCAGATCGAAGCGGCGGGATCGACCGATTCATCGTTCAAGAGCGCGGCTTCGACGGCGGCGAAATCGACCAGTCGCGACAGATCGGGTCGACCCCAGCCCTGATGCTCATCTGGACCGGCTCCGAGCGTCGCCGCACCGTGATGACCCCCTTCCAATGGTTCGGCAGAGAGTGCTAGGAGCGCTCTGAGCATCGCGCCGGAAGGGGTGAAGCCCGGCGACAGCAGAAGCGAACCGTTCATTGTCACATTCTGGTCCAGCACCCACGCCCAGCCGGGTCGAACCGTATCGATGGAGTGATTGTATGCAGTCTCGTTATGAGTCCGCAGCCAACCATCCTCGAGCATTTGTTGGATCACTGCAGCGGTTGAGGCGGCCATAGGTGTCGAGAACGAGGTACCGGTCTTTTGCGACGCACCATCGTTCATCGAGGTGCGGGCGCCATCGCTCGCGGCCGATTTGATCGAGATGCCCGGCGCGGCGATGTAGTTGCCCCGCAGCCCCTCTTCAGTCGGCCCAGTGGCACTGCTGGCCATGATGTCTGAACCACCGTCGCGCGGCGTCGCGGCGACCGCGACAACATTGCGGGCGTTGGCCGGCTCGTAGAACTTCGAACCGCTGTTGCCAGGCGCGATGAAGGCGAGCGACCACGGCACCTCGACGAGCCATGCGTCGAGGTCGGAGGAGCGCTGAGTGTACTCCTCGTTCGCATCACCCCATGAGTCGGAGTGGATGATCGCCCCATTCTGAAGTGCTTCGGCGAGCAACCAATCGAAATCCGGTTCCAGCCATTCGTCATCAGCGACGATGTCCTGGACGACCAGCCTCGCAGCATGGCTCAATGATGCCATCTCATCGGGCGTCGCATTCTGCCAGTCGCCCATCTCATCGGCTCTGTATCGTTCGATCAGCCGACAGCCGAGGATGCCGGCGATGTGCGTACCATGACCGAAATCCTGCGTATCATCATCCCAGTCATCGATGCTGTCGTTCAGAGCCACGATGCTTCGATGCGCCGGGCCGGGTTCGCCCACTGCATCCACACCGGCCTCACCATCCGCGCCGGTGGCGCCGGGCGCGGTCGCATTGCGGAAGCAGGCGTGGTCACGGTCGATGCCAGAATCAGCGACACCGATGACGACACCACTGGCATCCAGTCCGAGCAGCCATGCGGGATGAGCCCCATAACCATCATCGACAGCCGACCCAGTCTCCAACAGTGAAGCCGCCATCGCATCTCGCGCCACCGTCTCCAGCAACGGCTCCACCCACCAGACGCCGGGCATATGCAGCAGCCATTGACGCTGCGAAGCCAATCTCGGCGTGAGCATGATCGAGGTCGACAGCGCGAGATCGGAATCCGGCCGGAGTAGCACTTCTGGTGCGAGGCCCACTCGCTCGAACTCGCCGAGCAGACGATCGACCTCGTCAGCCGGCAGACGCGGCTCCAGCACAACCTTCCAGGCGGCTCCAACTGCATCCGGACCGCGCCATTCCGCAACATCGATGCGGGTCATCGCAACCTCACTAGAATAGATTTCCAGCGGCTCGACGATGGACACTCCCGCCGCCGCCCAAGCGACGATCACGCCCGGTTCAGGATGTCGTAACAGCACGAATCCCACATCGGAATATGCTGACCATGACTCGAAGGACCACGCACCATGCCGCATCAGTTCCCATTCAGCACCATCGACGGGGCCACTCACAGTCGCTCCGACGAGGGGAACTCCGCCGGCATAGGATAGGTCAGCCCCCCTTCCATTCGTTACGGCGGCTGGCATGACGGCCGACACGGCGGGCAGGAGCAGGAGCACCATCGTTATCGATACGATCAGCGGAGGCACGGGTTCGAAGCGGTTCCTTCGAAATGGTGACGCGCATGGTGAATGACGAAGCCGAGCCGGGCGAAGGGTGAGCGGCAGAGCGCATCGCACGCAGCCGAGGGGGGACCGCCACCGCATCAGGGCTTGGGTGTTCGACATCACACCACCTGAGAGCACAGCATCGACATCGAACTCGAACGTCCGGCCGACCGTGAGCGTTTTATCGAGACCACCTGTCGCGGGCCCGATGAACGTCTATCGCATCGAGGGGACCTTCCCGAACGGCAGCACCCGACAATCATTCACTCAGGACATCGTCGCAGAGGACGAGGCCGACGCCCTTCACCGAATCTATTCGGGTATCGGCAGCCGCCATCGAGCACCTCGCCGACACATCGAGATCTCCTCTATGCAGGCCATCTCTCCGTCTGATTCGACCGCCGCAGCGGTGAACGCCGCGTTCCAGGAAGGTGCGGCCACATCACGGACCACCTCAGATGAAGAGGAGTGAAACTCACCGCTTGTCCCGGGCTGCGCGAAGCATCAGGTCGGCGAACGCCGCCTGATTCGCAGCATCGTGGTATTCCGAACGCTGCTTGTTCCTGGCAGCCGTCCGCTTGGACGATTCACCGAGTTCAAAATCCTGCAGCAGGGAAGCGAGCACCTCGGGCGGATGGTCGATGGCAATCACATGGCCACATTCATCGTCGACGATCTCAGCAGAGCCGCCGGCATCGGTGGCTATGGCGGGGATGCCGAAACTGAACGCCTCCATTATTGAAACGGGCAGACCTTCTGATTCAGAGACATTGAGGAGCACATCGAACGGACCCTCTCCGAGCCTTTCCAACACGTCGTCGTGCGACATCTCACCGACCAGTTCCACCTTGACATCACCCCCCAACTCATTCACCACAGCCTCTACTTCCTGGCGACATTCACCGTCGCCCACATGAGTCCATACGACCTTGCGACCGACCAATAAGAGAGCCTGGGCGATCAGATGAACCCGCTTGACGGGAACCATTGAGGAGAGCGACAGCAAACGCATAATCCCATCTTCGCTCGCAGGACAGACGGTCGTCTGGTTCTCGACGCCGAGACGCCCGACATCGACTT
>CAUZSY010000102.1:0-6286 GCA_963582725.1 Candidatus Thalassarchaeaceae archaeon | reverse complement strand
CCAGCATCCAAGTAGATGGTGGTGTTCTCGGCGAGGTCGAGCCCGCCGGTCTCGCACAAGGGACGAGAATCTCGGTCGAGGGGCTGTTCAGCAACGTGCCGGCCAGACTCGCATTCCAGCGACGGCCCTCGACCGAGACCGCCGCGACGGTAGATGTCGTCGCTTCACACGCCTTGGCACACCCCGATATCGGCTTCCACCTGATGGTCGACGGTCGACCCATCCTGTCGACTCCAGCGGTCGATGATGTCGCCTCTCGACTGTTCGACGTGCTCGGCGGCGCCTCTGACCGGCTCGTCGTGCTCACCTCTCCGGACGCCGACGATAATGCGCCTGGAGAGGAGCGTTGGCGGGGCTGGATATCTCCGCCGGCCATCTCGCGCGGTCGTCCGGATGATGTCCACATCTTCGTCAATGGACGAGCGGTCGCAGCGACGCCATTCCTGAAGAGCATCCGTCGAGGATACAGTTCTCGATTGATGACAGGTCGCCATCCAGTCTGCGTCCTGTTTCTGTCGCTGCCCACCGATCAGGTCGATGTCAATATCCATCCAACCAAGCGCGAGGTCCGATTCAAGCATTCATGGCGGCTGCTGGAGAGATTGGAGAGGGCCATCGCCGAGACTCTGCTCGACCAGCCGACCGGCACTGCTGCGACGACCGAGTTCCCACTCGGAGCGATCGATACGGTCGCCACATCCACCTCGACCGTTGGTCCGGTCGATGTTCATCCGGCCGCCGATGCATCTACGACACCGATCTCGTCGGCGTCGCCCTCATGGGCGCGCGCTGCAGCAGCAGCCACCACGACTGCCTCGGCCGACATACAGACCCGATTCATGCAGGCGGCCGGGGTTGGCGAAGCGGTCGCAGCAAGTGACAGCGGCCGACCGATATCCCGCTCCGAGGCACCTCAAGCCACCTTGCCTGGCCTGGCTCCGGAACCTCGCGCTTCAGCCCTGTCCAGCGACGAGCGTCGGCTGCATCGTCACTCGCACGGCTCAGCAGCCGTCTCACCGCTGGATGAGCCGAGTTCAGGCCAGACGATCACGGAGGTGCCGGCTATGGAACCCCTGTCCCAGTTCGCTGATTCCTACATACTCGCTCAGGGGGACGACAGCCTCTATGTCATAGATCAGCACGCGTTGCACGAACGAATCCGATACGAACGGCTGCGCAACGAGATGACCTCGTGGCATCCGCAGATTCTCATTGAGCCTATAGATGTCTACTTGTCAGCCCAGCAGGCGGCTGTGGTCAGAAGTGAATCAGGTCGATTGAGCGAACTCGGATTCACTGTTCACTCAGGTGATGTCGAAGGCGCCGGAACACATCATCTCAGCAGCGTTCCAACCCTTCTGGTCGGAGATGACAGGCTGGATGGATTCCTTCAGGACCTGCTGTCAGAGTTGTCGGCGACGTCATCCGATGCCAGCCTCGACAGCGTCGAACGGCTGCAGGACGAGATCGCTTTCATGCGTTCATGTCGCGGCGCTGTGAAGGCGAACCAGACCCTGAAACTCGCAGAGATGCGCCGTCTGCTGGACGACATGCGAACCATCCCTAATCCGTGGGCCTGTGTGCACGGCAGACCGACCGTGCTCGAACTCGAAGTATCTCGTCTCGACCACCATTTCGGCAGGCTCGGTTGAATCACCCCTCCACACCGTATCGACCGGCATCGCCGTGAGCTGGCAGCAGGAGGTTGGCGACGAGCGCCGACGCTGAATCGTTCGCCTCATGAATCAGCGGCGAGGTCATCCTTCGAGGCCACGCTCGGTCGCCCGCCGGACCGCGGCACGAGCAGAATCGACGCCAATCCAGCCGCCAGCAGAACTGAGAGCCAGAGCGGCAGCCGTGAAGGCCCTCCGGAATGGAGGAGAATCAGCAGATAGAACAGTCCTGATTGAATGAATCCGAACATCATCAGTTCGAGAGGATGCATCTCGAACATGGCTCTCAGCCGTATCATCGATAGGAGATTTGGTCACTGATGTTATTCAATCTCTCGTCATCCGGACAGAAGCCGTGAAGTCGGGATGGCTGACCGCATGGATTCCGCAGTCCGACAGCGTCGCTCCGACCAGGCTGGCCAGACAAGCAGCGGTCATGTGCAGTCTGTGGTCACCGTGTGTGTTTACCAGGCCATCCGGGGCCTTCACCACCTGCCGACCTTCGACGCGCATCCCATCGACTGTCGATTCTGCGACCAGTGAGAACGCGCTGAGCATCTCGATGGTGCTCTCTATCCGGTTCGATTCCTTGCCCCGAGCGTGCTCGGCGCCGGTCACCACACCACCGCCGCCCACCGCCATCAGTGCGGCGAGAGGGCAGATCAGATCACTGGCATCAGTCAGGTCGAACTCGAATGTCTCATCGAGCAGGTCCAGCATTTCGGCACCGAGAGAATCGCCGGTGGTCGGTCTTCCGATGACTCGCAACGGTGCATCGTGCAGTCTCGCGAGCAGCATCCCGAACGCCTCGATGCTGCGATCACCCGGAATCTCGACCTCAGCCGGACATCGCACCGTCCACGGCTTCAGGACGACTTCGTTCAAGGCGTGCACCTTGGCTTCGCTGCCGGTCTCGGCTGCCAGTCGGAATGAGAGTGCAGTGTGTCGATTAGAGACTGGCGACCCGATCATCCTCAGGTGCATTGGCGCGGCGAGTGCCGGAGCCGACAGCAGCAGCGCGCTGAGCGGTTGGCTGGAGCCTGACTGATCCAGTTCGAGGGGCGTCGTCCGGCTCGATTCCAATGCATCGGTCGAGAGCGGCCCATGCAGCAACAGCGGCATCGCTTCGCCGCTTTCGCCGGTAGATATCTGGCATCCTAGTCGCCGCAGCAGAGAGCGAAGAGATTCAGAGGGGCGCCGTCGGAGAGTCGCATCGCCGTCCAGCATCACGGGCGTGCCGAGTCGGGTCGCTAGAACGCTCAGGAATCGGAATCCGCTGCACGAATTATCGCAGTTGAGCACGCTCAGTGGAGCGCTGAATCCGGATGGACCAACACCTCGAACGGTCCACATGTCCGAGCCCCGTTCGATTCGAACCGACATCTGTTCTAGACAGCGGCCGACGCTCTCGATGTCCTCACCCGGTCGCCCTTCGAAGCGCAGACAGGTCGAAGCCTCGGCCTGGGCCGCCAGGATCAGCCAGCGGATCATGTGGCTCTTGGAGGGTGGCAGAGGCCATCTCACCTCGTCCATGCGCTGGGCTGGCACGGTCACAGAATCCCGTAATGCGCCAGCCCTCTTTGCAGCGGCTGCAGCGACAGCGCCGCTGCCGGCCAGGGAGCCTCCGGACACCAGCCTCGACAGTCGCTTGAGACTCCGTTCGATGCCGGCTTCGAAAACATCCTCTTCGGCACCCTCGACCATCGATTCGACCGTGCCGCCGCTCGCCTTCATCCTTCGCCACCCCTTGCAGACGAATCGGTAGCTATCGAATCGCCGAGATCCACATCCTACCCGACACCTTCATCGATCCGCCGACCCCGCTCATCGGCAGCGGCGTGATTCCGATTCATCAGCCGAACTCGTACTCTCGACAGACCATCGGTGCTGCCTCGGTGGTTGTTGAATGCTGCTTCTCAGGCACCTGTTCCTCGCGTGCGGACCCTGACGGCATGATGGTCATCCATGCCGCTGGGAGGGTCCGTCCAATCTTCGTCGCCAGGCAGAACGAGGGACCCCCCTATCTGGGTGAGGGTTCCGGCCAGACTGACCTGAGTCTCGGAGAGTTGCTCCCATGGCACGCTGCCATCTCGCAGCCGGAACCAGCGGCGGACGGTGTGAACCGCTCGAACGGACCGCATCCAGAGACGCAAGTGCAGGCGCGCCGCGACAGGCCAGAGCGGCATCAGAATGAACGCCAACAACAGCCATGGAATCGACGTCAACCAAGGTTGGATCACCGGTAGGAATCCCATCAGATTCAGTGACCAGAGAGGGCTTTCGCTGGCGGCCATCAGCCAGGCGACCGGGAAAGACAGCACGAACCACCAGATCGGTAACAGCATGAACGCTACTGCGATCTTCTTCGTTCCGAGTGCGTATGGCTCATCCACTGCAGCCCGCTTGGCGATCGGACCAGCCATCTTGTACGGCGGGTAAGACCCGATCATGGCGCCCCAGGTGATGAGTCCGAGCATCCATATCCAGCACCACAGGAACTGCACCATCGCGGACACGATGCCGAGCGGGCCGGGTCGCTCATCACGGTCGTAGAGTTCGTACTCCTTCAAGCCATAGTCGCGCATGGTCTGCGCGTGCGATTCGACCTTATCACGCAGATCCGCCGCCATGTCCGGGTCGTGTTCCCGCATGAACATCCACGCCGCGCGCAGGCGGCGTGCGCCCAACACGCTCTCCTCGTAGGATGCCTTGCGGCTGCGTCCCTCAGCCCGATTCCGGTGGACAGCGATCAGGCTTCTAGTGCGCCAGAGCAGCCGCCGTTCCTGCCATGTGTCCAAGCCCTGACTGGTCCGTTGTAGTTCGACCCCGAGGGCGGCTGTCACGGCGTTGACCCAGGCGCGGTCGGCTGCATCGGTCGGTCCGAACTCCTCGACGCTCGCCTCATCCGGCACGGGCGCTGCCATCTCTCCGGGCAGCGGCGGCAGTTCCATCGGCGCATGGATGGCGACGAGGGCACGCTCACGGAATTGATTGGCGTCGGAATAGTGCAGACCAACCGGCACCAGATTCGGCTCCGGGACCCCGGCTTCACGGGCTCGCTCGATGGCCTTGAGGAGCATCCGGGCCGGACCTGTCTTGGTTCGTTCCGGCCGGCTGCCGAGGTGCGAAATGCCCTCTGGGAATATGACACAGTGACCCTGTTCGACGAGGGCGTCAGCGATGGTGTCGATGACCCCTTCATTGCCTTTCTTCGCATCGCCTGTGACATTTCGTTCGTCGATGGAGCGGTAGATCGGCCTGGCGCCTGCAGCGTGCAGGATTCGACCGAGGATCGGCACGCTGAACAGAGTGTGTTTCGCGATGAACGTCAGACGACCGGGCAAAGTGGAGGTCATCAGCAGCGGATCGATCAGTGATCCGGGGTGCCAGGCTGCGAACAGCACCCCCCCCTCTTCGGGTATCTGGTCGGCGTCGATGATGCCGTGCTCCCGGAACCATGTCGCGCTGATCTCTCTGGCCAGCCAACGTATAGCACGGTACGAACGGGTCATCTCCTCCACCATGTCAGGCTCCCCGATCGTGGCAGACTGCTCACCTGTCATATGTCATCCGCCGATTCCCTGCGCGATCGTGGTCGATCGACATCTACACGGCGTTGTTGAACGGTCCATACATCGACGATTCGCCGACTGTCCTGGCGGCCGTTCCTCTGACAGCCATGCCGACGATATGCTCAGCGGGGTCCTATTCGTGGCATGACGGTTCTATGGGATGCGCTCAGCATGTCATTCGATGATGATCGGCGTCGCCGGCAGCACCACCTCGGTCAATTCCGCGGCTGACCGACCCGACCCACCCTCGAAGAACAGGCGGAAGGTCCAGTCACCATCTCCACTGCCGATCCTGGTCGCATCGATGATGAAATAGTCACCTCGATTGACAGTCAGTCCAGCGTCGCGATCGTGGAAGCTGACATCGACTCCGACCGCGCCGTAGACATCTGCGTCATTGACGAATCCTGATATGATGCTGGCGTTCGAATTCGAGGGTGGGATCACTTGAAACAGGACACTGCTCGTCATCAACTCGTTCGACAGTTCAGTGATTCTGACGACCTGATAACCATTGTCCAACGACCGCGCCGTGGCCTGACAGTACGGCCTGCCCTTCTCGGGTGCGGTGGTGGCGTCTGACACCATCAGGTAGATGCCGCTTGTCAGCAAAACCGTGATGGCGAGGAGAAGCACCGTCGCGATGACCGGACTGACAGCATCGTTCAGGCCGCCTCGGCGAGCATCGAGAGCCTCCGTCAGCACTGGCCGCACAACACAGGCTGAACTCCAGCACGCTTCAACATTCGGACATATACCGAGCTGATTCAGCAGCCTGACTCAAGCGACCCGCTCGACGGTCTCCGGTGTGATCGCCTCCTCGGGGGTCACTCGGAACGATACGAAGGCGAGGTTCTCCGGCGCATTCCTGAATCGGCGGATCACCATCTGAGTATCGAAGTCGGAGCCGCGCATGCCGACATCGAATTCCATGACGATGTCGCAGATGCTCGCTAGTTCTCGCTCGACGCTCTTGTCGATGGCATCGGAACTGGTCGTGAACAGCAGCAATCCACGATTTCTCATCGTGTGCGCCTGCAT
>CAUZSY010000101.1:0-6303 GCA_963582725.1 Candidatus Thalassarchaeaceae archaeon | reverse complement strand
ATCACCTATGACCACAGGCTCGACTTCGTTCTGCAGGGTTACTCGGGATCGTCTGACATCCGTTATGACGAGGACCTAGAGCTCGTGGACCTGCTGAACGGCTCCGAGGAAGCGGATTGGACCGCCGCCTCCGGCGGTGTCGGTGTGGTCTGGGGCAAGGGTGACAACGACGCCAACACCGACCTCTTCCTGAGAGCCCAGGAGAATGACCTGCGAGCGCTCATCCTCGTCAATGTCATCCAGAACTGCGATGTGCTGGTGCCGGACGACTGCGTGCCGTTCTTCAAGGGAGTCAGAGTCGGCGAATTCGAGTCGATGCCGGCCCAGATCGGCTTCATCATGGTCTCCAAGAGCACCGGATTGGAACTGATGGACATGGTCAACAACGGCAGCGCCCGATTCCTGATGTACACGTCGATGGACAACGAGGGCACCAGGACCGTCCGTAGCGTCTGCGGCGTCATCCCTGGCGCCTCGAGCGAGACCATCATCTTCGGCGCCCACCATGACACCGTCTACAACGGCCCAGGCGCGGTCGACGACACCTCTGGTACTTCTTCAGTGCTCGAACTGGCGCAGCAGTTCGGAGCGATCGCCGAGAGCCACGGCGATCCGGCCTACACGCTTCAGTTCTGCACGTGGGGTGGTGAGGAGGAAGGGCTCTGGGGGTCGAGTTCGTGGGTCGATAAACATCGGGAGGACCTGACTGATAACCTGCGACTCTACATCAACCTCGACATGAACCATGTCGATGCTGAACGGGGAACCGGCGTTCAGATGTTCGGCAACGACCCCGAGGACATGCAGCACATCCGGGGCATCGCAGACAGGTTCAACGAGACCCACGCCGACCTGGCGGCCAAGTATTCGATATCGATAACTACCTTGGACTCCGAGGAGATGCCCTACAACAGCGACCACGCGCCGTTCGTCTTCGAATTGAACCCGAACGACGGTCCGCCTTACGGCAATGCGATCGTCTGCTATGGTTCGGGCTCGACGGAATACCACACCTACCTCGATGACATGACTCGATTCAACGAGGAGTCGCTGAAGGTCAGTGGCATCATCTATGGCTCGTACGTCTATTGGCTGGCGTGGGGTGAATCGCCGGTCGCATGAACATCATCGGTGCATAGGATGGGGCATTCTGAGGCTGTATCGATATGAGCGGCGGCACGGTTCGGGCGCGTCACATCCTAGTCGCATCGAAGGGTCAGGCGATGACCATACGCCAGCAGATTCTTGAGGCTCGCAGACCGCACAAGGAATTTCAGAAACGAGCCAAGCGGCATTCTACCTGTCCGTCACGACAGCGCGGCGGCGATCTCGGCGAGTTCCGGCGAGGCGCCATGGTCAGGCAGTTCGAAGAGGTGTGCTGGAGCCAGCCCGTGGGAGAGGTGTCCGAGGCGGTCCGGACAGAGTTCGGCTGGCATCTGATCCTCGTCGAACGGCGCGGCTGACTGAGCATCCCGCAGTCATTCTCCCCATTCGGTCAGGCGATATCGATGCCGTGGTACGGTGCTGACAATTGTCAACGACAGCGCGAACCTCTGGTGGAAGCGCTGGATTGATGCGCCTCCGCTGCCCGGTCGACCTCGTGAGCGAGCCGGCTGAGGACGCTGAGGAGGAGGAGGACGATGAGGAGCAGGCGCCGGCGAAGCCCACATTCGTGCCGTTGGCGCCGGCTCAGCGCACCAGCAAAATCGGCACGGTCGCATCCGGCCCGGTCGGCAGCGGTCCGGCCGAGCAGCAACCGACCAAGATCGAGGAGGTCGGCGAGTTGTTCGTCATCGCCACTGTCGAGCGCGACGGAACCACCGAAGTGCTCGGCATGGTGCCATTGGTTCGACAGGCTTCCGAAGTGGCGCGCGGATTCATGGCGAACGCCGAGTTGACAGACGTCATCGAGGTGCGGATCGACGCATGGACGGTAGGACGAATCGGGGCAGACTGCGTCAGGGAACATCTGGTCAACCATCGAGAGACCTGTCCAGTCTGCGCCCACTCGACATTCTGGGTCGAAGGAGAACGGGAGAGGGGGACCTGTCACGACCGTTTCTGCCGCGCTTGGATCGCACCGAACGAGGTCAATCCGGCGATCTGGAACTGCGGCTGGCCTGCCACGATGGAGACCGAGCACTCTGAGGACTTCGACGATGCTTTCGAGGATCTGATCGCCATGAAGGGTCGAGCCGAGGCGGCCGGCAGCGATGGTGCTACCGAACTGGCGGATGACATCGCTTCCTCGATCTGATTCCCGAGACCGCGTTTTCTTCGCTCAGATCTGCTCGTCCACGGTCTGGTCGCCAGGCCGTTCACTCAACCATTCCTGCCACTGCTCGGACGCATCGGTCCGGTACCAGTCGCCACCTCGCCATTCGAGCCATTCCCAGCCGTCATCATCCTCGACGCCGCTGGCATCTTCAGGTGGACCCATTGCAGTAGTCGATTCCGCCGCTAGACCGAACAACGCTTCCTGGATGTCGTTCTCGATGTTCGAGCGGATCCTCTCCAGCATCAGACCCTGATGCGGCCCGAGCAGTCGGTATCTCAGCGCCTCCTCGTAGTTCTGGCTGACAGTCTCCAGAGTCTGGAGGTCGGGGCAGTCACGCAATTCCTGTGCGTAGCGCTCGCCTCGGCCGTGCCGCGTCGCCAGGCCATATCCGATCCAGGTCGCGGTCGGGGCACCGATCAGGATGCCGAACAGGTCCCAAGCGCTCAGGCCAATGCCGAACGGCAGCATGATCTCGAACGATTCGAGCGGCATGTCAGCGGCGCTGAACGAATCGGTGCCTAGTCTCAGCTCCTCTGAATCGAGCCAGCCGTCGCCGTCATCGTCGAGATCCTGGTTGTCGCCGATGCCGTCGCCATCGTGATCCTCACACTCCGCGTCGTTGGCCGGGAAGGCGTCCACAGCGTCGAGACAGCCGTCATTGTCCAGATCGCCCGGCGAAGCTAGGCGAGGCAGTGGGTCGATGCTGTCGTTATAACCATCGTTGTCAAAATCGAACAGGTACGGGTCGGCGTTGCTGCCGCTCTGATTGTCGCCGAGCCCATCGCCGTCCTCATCCTGCCATTGAGTAGGGTCGTTGGGGAACAGATCGGCTCGATTGCCGAACCTGTCATCACCCCAGCCATCACCATCGCTGTCGACGCATTGAGTCGAATCGTGTGGGAAAGCGTCCGCATCGGTGCCGTTCGGATTGTCGCCGCAGCCATCACCATCGATATCTGACCACTGCGACGGATCGGTCGGGAACCGGTCGGCCTGCAGACCGGTCTGGTTGTCACCCCATCCATCGCCGTCCGAATCGACCCACTGGGTCGGATTGTACGTAAAGGCGTCCGGAGACGTCCCAGAGGGGTCATCGCCATGGCCGTCTAGGTCCATGTCTGACCACTGACTGACATCGTCGGCGAAGTGGTCGCCGAGGGTGCCGAACGGATTGTCGCCGTGATCGTCGCCATCCGAATCCTCCCATTGGCTGGCATCGAGCGGGAAGACATCGACCACCTCGCCACCGAGCAGGGAATCGTGGCCGGAGAACAGCTCGTCTGGCCAGCCGTCACCGTCGATATCGGAGGCGGCGGCTGCATCATCGATGAAATCATCGCCGCGATCACTGAACGAATCGCCGTCAGAATCGGTGCAGCCATACCGGTCGGCGGTCGAGTTGCCGGCTTCCAGTGGGCAGGCGTCGCCTTCGAATCCCAGCAGGTTGTCGCCGTAACCATCGGAGTCGGAATCGAGCCACTGTGAAGGCTCAGCATCGAACATGTCACCTTCGTTCGACCAACCGTCGCCATCACCGTCCGGGCAGCCGAACACATCAGATTCACTCTCTCCCATCTGCAGGGGACAGGCGTCGGGCTGGTTGCCTGACGGATCGTCACCGTAGCCGTCGTGGTCGGAATCGAGGTACTGGGTCGGATCGTCCGGCAGTCTGTCGAACTGGTTCGAGACGCCATCGCCGTCCGCATCCGGACAGCCCCAACGGTCGAGGGTCGAATTACCCCACTGGGTCGGGCAACCGTCTGGGTCCCTGCCCTCTGAGGAATCACCCCAGCCGTCACCGTCGGAATCGGTCTGCTGGCTGGCATCGTCAGGGAAGTCATCGGTTCTGCTGCTCACACCGTCGCCGTCGGCATCCGGATCGAAGACCATCAATGAATAGCCGTCGGAATCGAGTCGGTTGCCGACCACCACCGAATAGGTCTGGTTGCTCGCCAGAGCACCGGCATGACTGCTTATGGCGCTGGCTGAGGCTTCTGCGACCCAGAGCTCGCTGCCCCGTTCGCCGGAGATGGCTATGAGTGCGACACCCGGTGCACCGGAGTTCGAGAACAGTGTCCCGGCCAAGGTGAACGGAGCATCGTATCCGATGCTATAGAGCGTGATGTTGTCAGCCAGTGATGTGACCCTGCCGCCGGTTTCATCTCCCTGTCCACCGAACGCTCGAACCATTCTCCAGTCACCGTTCGAGGCGTTCAGGACACCGGTGACGGCGTCCGACCCGCCTCTTGTCTGGACGGGCGTTACAGAACCCGCCATCACGCGGTTCGTCTTGCTGCCCTCGACCGTGCCGATGATGCTGACCTCGCTGCCTCTCGACAGCAGATCTTCAACCACCTCCGTTCCGAACCCACTGTTCTCCTCCGATCCGATATGGGTCGACCAGAGCAGTTCGTGGTCAGAGGTCAGACGCATGATGACGCCGTCAGCCTCACGGACTCCAGCATGAGGGACGATCACCGATCCGTCGAATTCGACGCCCTCGTCGAGTCCGCCGACGACCAGAAGATCGCCGTCAGGAGTCATTTCGATGCCTCTGAACATCGCATTGGAGGTGCCGGCGCCACCGGCTCCGCAGCAGGTCGTTGTGGTCAGGGAGTCCCACTCGCCGCTAGGCGTCAGGCGGGCTACGAAGCCGACCGAGGTGGTGCCAGGTGAATCGACCACGAAACTGCCGAAGCGAGCGCCGTGATGGGTGCTGCCGACAATCGTCGTGTCATTTCCGAGCACCGAGATATCGTTCGATTCGACCCGGTCGGCCGATGCGTCGCCAGCTGTGCTGTGAGACTGCCCGAGAGCCGTTCCGTTGCCGTCCAGCCTGGCGACCAAGACATGCATACCCGAGGCGACTTCTCCGAATGTCTGCTGATCGATGGTGATCATCTCCTCGTATACTCCGGTCGCCCAGATCGTCCCGTCGGCGGCGATGCTCACCGCATCGAATCGGTCGATACCGTCGCATTCCGCCGTCCTCAGCCAGAGCACCCCCTGGCTCAGCGACAGTCGCATGATGAACAGGTCATCGACCCCGCCGACGGCTGCGGTCAGTGTCTGGTCGCCGATGGTGGTGTTCTCCGAATAGGAGCCTACCACGATCAGTTCATCCTCGCTCAACCACGCGACGTCTCTGATGTCGGCGCTCGAAGAGAGGACGGCTTCCATGATGTGCGGGGAGTCCGAGCCGCTGCCACCAGCGCTACCATTCGGCGGCCCACCTCCGCCGACCTGACCGGTCTGCTTGACAGAGGTGACGGCATTCAGAGTGCTGACCGGTGCGGCGGTCAGCATCGTCGCTGCTATGATGATCAGTAGTACTCCTGAACGGCGGTGCATCGGGCATCGATGGAGCCTGCTGGATTCAATCTTCGCCCCTCGTGTGGGCAGCGCCGGGACCGGTCGGGGTGCCGGCCGGCCGATGAAGTTCTGCGCAGCGGCCATCACATCGATTCGAGGGGCACGATGCCGACAGCTACCGAAGCCAGCCTCAGTCGATGTCTGGTCGCCTCAGAGATGGCTAGATGACGGGCGTCGACTCGACCATCTAAGAGGACGGGGCATTGCCTATAGAACCGGTTGTAGGCAGCCGCCAGTTCGTTCAACGAGTTGCAGAACGAGTGCGGCCGCAGTTCATCGACGGCACGCCGCAACTCGTTCGGTAGCCTGACCAGCGCTCGCATCAGATCGACCGCCTCGCTGGCCAGTGGCGATCCTCCAGAGACAGGCGAGAGAGAGGCGCCGGTCGCCGCGGTCGCATCGACATCGTGAACGGCCTCGGCGACCTTGCGACGCAACGAGCACGCCCTGGCGTGGCTGTACTGGATGAACGGAGCGCTGTCCGATTCGAACGAGAGGGCGTCCTGCCAGCGGAACTCGATACCCTTCTCTGGTGCGATCCGAGCAATGTTGAACCGGACCGCTGAGACTCCGACCGCCTCGGCGATGTGAACGAGTTGTTCGGAATCGAGATCGGCCCTGATGCTCCGCACCACCTCGAGGGCGCGCTGCAC
>CAUZSY010000100.1:0-6324 GCA_963582725.1 Candidatus Thalassarchaeaceae archaeon | reverse complement strand
CAGCAGACGGCCCGGCAACGGCGTTCCAGCAGCGACGGTGGCTGAGCCGGAGGCAGTGGAGGACGTGGTGGTATCGGGGGTGGAGGAACCTGTTGTCGAATCATCTTCAGAATCGGTGGTCGAGTCATCCTCGGCACCCGGCGCACTCGCTGAAGGCAGAACGAGCATCGGATCTGTGCTCAGGTCCCAGGTCCAGTTCTCGGTGGCCGGTCCATTCGGCACCATCGCTGCCGGTGGACAGTGGACAGCGTCGACCCAAGCGATCAGAGAGCCCGGTTCCACCTCGGGCAATGTGCCGTTCTCAGCGAACAGCGCACCTCCTCCGCCGACGGTCAGGAGGCCGTCATCAACATCCATGGTGGCACCGAGTCGAACTGTGCTGCCGTTGTCTCGGAGCAGTTCTATCCTCGGCGACACGGTCCCGGACGAGCGTGGTCCGCGCAGACATATCTCAACCACACCTGGCCCGTGCACCTGCGAAGCGCTACGGTCTATAGACCAGCCCGGAGTGATGGATGATATGTTGCCGCTGTCGTCGGCCCCGAGAGTCACATTGGCACACAGTAGCTCATCGTCGCTCACCGGGCTGGTCCACGCTTCGTCGAAGCGAGGTAGTGTCATCGGCATCAACTCGACCGTGCGGTTGACCATTGTGCCGCCAGACGAGAGCCAGATCTGGACTCTGACGCGGTCATGCGATCCATCCTCGTCGGCCGCGGGGGCGACCACGACAAGGGTCACGGGCAGCGGCTGATGATCGGACACGCCGGTGAAGAAGCAATGCTGCTCGTACATCAGAAGCACCCCCCCACATTGCCATTCAACTGTCCAGCCAGGCGCCTCATCGAGCACTCTGAGCCAGAGCCAACCGTCCCTTTCCAGAACCCCCGCCGGGGCCAGCAGAACCGAATGACTGACCGCCTCTCCTGGCTCCACCTCGATCACCTCTGGCCACGATTCATCGAGACTGAAGCCGTCCTGCCAACCGCTCACCGCATTCAATGGCGTCCAGCCTGGAAAGCCGAGCAGGAGGATGCAGATGATCAGCACGCTAATCATCGAGTTCTGCCGCTCCTCGATCGGGCTCCACTCGTCCAGCACCAACGGCACTGGGTTTAGGTCAGGTTGGAATCGGCGCACCGCCCCGAGCATGACGAGCAGCAGCCATGGCCAGAAGCCGCTGCTGATGAATACGCCGACAGCAGCCAGCATCATGATGCCGAACAGCATCGTCTGATGGCCACTGTCGAGCGATCTGGAGGGACCTACCAGGGCAGCGATGAGATGGTCACCAGGGAAGTTCGGTATCGGCAGCATGAGGATCCACCCGAGCATCGAGAGGCCATGGCCAGCCAGCGCCAGAGAGGAGACCCACTGGACTCTGAAACCGAGCGATTCGCCGATGCCCGCCTGAGCGATGATTCCGACCATCGGGTTCAACTGCAGCATGAATGGCGGTGCGTCGATGGCGGCCGGCCGATCGGGCGTCAGGATAAGACCGATGATCTCGAAGATCGTCCCGATGACGAGCAGGGTGATCGGTGCGGCCAGCGAGGTCCAAGCGAGCGAGGAGCGGTCTGGGTGAGGTGTAAGGTCGACCCGCCTCGGGTCGATGATGGCGATGATTCCGAACGGCCATATCGGTGCAGCACCGGCCACCCCGAGAGGCACCCAGCCGCTGCCGACGGTCAGTGGGAACGGCAGAGCGAAGGGCAGCAACGGCCGCAGTCTGACGCCACGGCGCAGGGCTGTGATCCGACGCGCTTCACTGGCCAGCCAGATTCCTGCCAGCATAGGCAGAGCGAAACCGAACAACCCCTCAATGAGAACCGAGGTATCGGTGAAGGCGAGCGAATCATCAGATCGAGCGATCCAAGCCCCGCCGACGAAGGCCAGACAGAAGGCGACGACCGCCCATCCTAGCATCTGGGAACGACCCGACAGCACGACTCTCTGGGTCGGAATCCGATCGATGACGAGCAGCAGAGGATCGCCTGATTCGAGACGCGGCAACCAGCCCAGCGGCTCCAGTTCGTCACGCAGTTCGAACAGGCTTGCCGGCGGCTCATCGCTGTTCGCCCTCACAACCCATGCGTAGCCACCGTCGGCCTCCTCCCTGATCGAGAAGTGACGGTTCACGAATCTCTCGAGAAATGTTCTCTGACTCCATACCTGCTCGTCGAGCAGCAGCGGTCCGAGCGGTCGATCCGAGGCCGCGGGGTCTGGCCGAAGGGCTGACTCATCACTCAACTTCGCCGGCCTCCGACCTCGCGACGACCTGCCCTCTCTGATTACGCTTCACCCAGCCGTTCCACTGGATAGGTGTCGGTCGATGGCTACCGGTCCGGCGCGATTCCCGAAATCGCGACCACGCATGTTCAGATGATTCCTCGGCAACGAGTCGGTGGATGGGATGTGACTGGTGTCGAGACAGAGCGACATGGCCATTCCACCATCATCTTAAACCTCGTCTCTGTCGGTCGGACGCTGGTGATGAATCTATGGCTAAGGCGGATGTCCTGAAGCAGATCAAACAGGCTGAGGCTGCAGCCGAGAAGACCCTCTCATCGGCCGAGGAGAAGGCCGCGAGGATCCTGCACGATGCGAGGAGAGAAGCCGCCGAGATAGTCCAGACCGCGAGTGATGGGTCACTGTCAGAAACCAAGGCGACCATCGATGAAGCGAGGGCTGCTGCAGGTCAGGCGGCCGGCGTCGTCGAGGCAGAGGGCGCAGAGGTGGTCGCAGCCATTCGCAGCGAGGCCGAACAGCGCCGCTCAGACGCAGCGCGACTGGTGCTCGACTCACTCGTACCGACAGCATGATAAATCGACCTTAGAGGGGACAGGAATAGAGGTGATTGATTGGGTAAGACCGAAATCCTCAGCTGGGTCAAACGCGCCGAGGAGGATGCCGACGAGACCCTCAGAGAGTCCGAGGAAGAGGCTCAGACCATCCGCACAAAGGCTCGGACCAGAGCCTCTGAGATAGTATCAGAATCTCGTGCCACGGGTCAGGAGGACGCACGCGCGCTGGTCGACGAAGCGAGGGCCGCGGCTGGCAAGGAAGCTGCGATGGTGAGTGTTCAGGGCGACGAGCAGATCACCGCCATCCGGGCCAACAGTGAAAGTCAGCGAGATGCGGCGGTGGCCATCGTCATCGCATCATTCATGGCGGATTGAGAGAGGAGGAGTGACTATGTCTGGTCTGACGACGGCTGCCATGTCTCGCATCGTGGTCGTCGGCACCACCGAAGAATTGACTCCTTCGCTCGAATTGGCGGCCGGTCTGAAAGCCATCCATGTGATCAGCCACGATGGAGAGGAGTTGAGCATCGGCTCGCCGAATCAAGCCGCCGATGACATCAGCCGCCGGCTGGCGGCGATGCGCGGCTGCATGAGCCAACTGAACTCTGTCGCGGATGCTGATGTCATCGAAATGAAGACCATGCAGATTCGGCGATACGGGACCTGAAGAGGCAGGAGGCCGTCGTGGCCGAACTCGGGCAGTTGCAGGAACAACGGCAAGTGCTCGAACAATTGAATCCGATAGGCCTGCATCTGGAGTTGCTATCTGGCTATGACTCGCTGTCGGTGAGTCTAGGCGTCGTTCCGAACCTGATGCAATGCGAAACCGCTCTCGAAGGGCTCTCCGACGACATGTACGTGTTCTCCAGTCCGACGAAGGGCAAGACGGGCACCATCGTCGTGTTCTGTCAGACGGAGTCCGCGGAGTCGGTCGATGGAATCCTCTCCGAACAGGCGTTCCAGCCGATCGCAGCACCGGACGGGACAGGCTCGCCTCAGGACATCCTGGACTCGCTGGACGAGCAGTCCGAGAAACTTCGAGAGGAGGCGGATCGGCTGAGTGTTCGACTCGATTCCTGGAACAGCGACAACGGTGGAATGCTGGTCGGCGGCATCGAGGTGCTGGAGAGGGACTTCGAGATCGAGACCGCACCGGTCCGCGTCGCCACCAGCGAACACGCCTTCATCATCGAGGGGTGGGTGCTGACAGAGCAGGCTGAGGCGACCGTGGCAGCGATGTCCGAGGTCGCTTCACATGTCGAGTGCAAGCCGTTCGAGATGCCGCACGGCCGCGGCCATCATTTCAATGGGGAAGAGGTCGATCTGCCTCCCATCGCCTTCCAGAACATCGGACCAGTGACTCCCTACGAACTGCTGACGGACGCGGTCGGCCGGCCGAAGTACGGGCGGATCGATCCGACCACCTTCATGTTCCTCACCTACCCCCTCTTCTTCGGCATGATGCTCGGCGACATCGCTTACGGCATCGCGATCGTCGGGCTGGCGTGGTGGCTCTCAAAGAGATTCGCTCGCAACGAACTGGTGGCCAAAGCCGCTATGCTGTTGTTCTACATCGGTCTCTCCACGGTATTGTTCGGCTATCTGTTCGGTGAATTTGCCGGCTTCGAGTATCTGCCGCACGGCCACTGCAGCATCGAGGGTATAGTCGGTGTGGCGCAATGCGATACGGCCGGTGGTCACTACGGATGGGACGATGCTCACGCGCCGGCCTGGGTCGCCTGGCTGACCGCCTTGTACCCGAACGGCGGCGAGCTGCACTCGATATGGCGGGGTGGATTCGGGCTGGTACTCGCCTTCCCATTCCACCGAGTCTCGACCAACATCGAGGACCTCATCGTTCTGACCCTGTACCTCGGAGTGCTGCATCTGGCCCTCGGCATGATGATCGGCTTCCGCGACATCAACAAGGAGCACGGCCTGGTCGCTGCCATCATCGAGAAGGGCTCGTGGATGCTGGTCCTGTTCGGCGGATTCCTGTTCATCTACGCCTTCATGGTCTCGCCGAGCCACACGGATGCCGCCTATCTGGCACTGCTCGGCAAGATGTCCACAATCGGCCTGCTGGTAATGCTGACCGGCATCGGAATGGTGGTCATCCTGTTGTGGAAATATGAGGGCATACCGTTGCCGATCGCCATCGGACTGGGTCCGTTGGAGTCCCTACAGATCCTCTCGAACACGATATCCTACATACGGCTGTTCGCGGTCGGTATCGTCGGGGTTAAGATCGCCGAGACGGGCAACGACATGCTCTATCAGCCGCTGGCTCACACTCTGGTCGATATCTCGCACGCTACCACGATGGATCTCGTCCTCATCCCCGTCCTGTTGGTCGCTTGGTTGTGCGTGCAGCTGTTCGCACTGGTGCTCGGAATGTTCAGCCCGAATGTGCAGGCGGCCCGACTCCACTTCGTCGAATGGATGGGCAAGTTCTACGAGACCGGAGGCGAACCCTTCGCTCCATTCGGCAGGAAACTGATCAATGTGGAGGCCGATTGATCAGACATCACAGTCCACCCAGAGGACGAAAAGGAGGAAAAAAAGAATGAGAATGAATTGGATGAGAATTGCCCTTGTGGTGTTGTTTGCAACCTTCGCAGTGACCGTAGTAGCTGACATCAGCGCGGCACAGGGAAGTGCGGCAGACGCCACAAGCGCGTCGAGCGACAACGCGAACACCGTCTCTGCGAGCGCCAAGCTCGGAGCCGGCATAGCATTGGCTGGCTGCGGAATCGGAACGGGACTGTCGCAGGGACAGATCGGCGCTGCTGGTGTCGGCATGGCGGCTGAGGACAGCAGCAAGTTCGTCACTGCACTGATCTTCATGGCGATCCCAGAGACCATCGTGCTGTTCGGTTTCGTCGCATTGTTCCTGCTCTGAGCCCAGTACGGTTCGAGCAGGCTTGAATGAAACGACAGGTGTGAATCCAGATGACATTGGAAGAGCTGGCTGACAAGATCTCAGCCACCGCGAAGGCGGAGGGGGATGTGATCGTGCGGCGGGCGAAGACCGAGGCCGAGGATATGAAGGCGGAAGCCGAGGCGGAAGCCGCGGCTGACCAGCAGAGACTGCAGGAGAACGCGGCCCGAGAGGCGGCGCAACTCAGCACCGAGATGTCAGCCGCTGCCAGGCAGCACAACCAGAAACGGTTGCTCATCGCCAAGCGCCAGGAACTGGATGTCACATGGCAATCGGTTCTGCAGGTCGTAGAAACGCCGGGCATGAAGGGTCGCAGCAATCTGCTGAGGAGCATGCTGGCGCATGCGGTTGAGCAGGATGCGCGAGACGCGGTGCTGCGGCCGGTCGCCATTGACCGAAGGCTGTTGGAGGACATCAACAGCGGATTCGCGGTCGGCGACGACGTCGACGGCCTAGGCGGTTTCGTGGTCGAGTCGGACGGGGGGGCGGTCAGCCTCGACTATCGTTTCGACAGCCGGCTGCAGGATGCGTGGGATGAACGATTGGCAGCGGTGACGGAAACGCTGTTCGGATGAGAGA
>CAUZSY010000099.1:0-6456 GCA_963582725.1 Candidatus Thalassarchaeaceae archaeon | reverse complement strand
CTCGTCGCTGCAGCGATCGTGCTGCAGATCCTCGCCCTGATGCTCGGCGCCGGTTCCTTCGAAGCGATGAGCATGCTCGCTCTGGGCACGGCCGCCCTGATGGCCGGATATGGGATACATCTGTTGTCACTCGGACCACGTTTCAACTCGGTCGAACCGTGCGGCATGCTCGATGCATACGAGGCGCCTCTGCACCCCGCACTGCTTGACAACGCTTTCTTCGATGTGATAGGGACGCATCTCGACCCGATCCTCTCAGCCCGGCTCTCTGAGTTCCTTCGTGAACTCTCACCTCATCTGACCGAATCCCTAGACACCCCGGACAGCCTCGACCTCGTAGATGCGAGGGAGAGAATGCTGCATCTGCTGCTGCTCGATCACCGAGGCGTGTTGGACGAGAAGACTCGGGATGACGCTCTGGGCGCCATCCTCGACGAAGAAGGCGTTGCGATGCTGGTCGATCCGGAAGGCTTCGGCAAGGAATGGGGCGGTATCATCGGACACGCAAGGAAGCGAAACCGCTCGTTCTTCAGGATGTATGACCGGATTCGGCACAGGCTGCACGAGGTGGTCGATGGTTCACGACCGCCGGGTGGCATCTGGTTCGATGTCGATATGGAGAATCGAGTCGCCGGTGAAGTGAATCTGTTCACCTTCGTTCACAATGGGACAGGCCAGCCGCGCGACCTCGTGGTGCGCATCCTGACACCCGACTTCCGACCCGAGGAGATCACCTATAACCTGCATCTCGAACCGGGTGAGCAGCATGCGATGACGGCTACCGACTCGTCCTCGGTCGACATAGCCGTGGTGAATCTCTATCACGAGGCGAGCCTCATCTGGCAGACCCTTCTGCCTGCCAGGACCGGAGAAGCGACGGTCACCGCCCGATTGGAGGACACTGACGGCAACCTCGTGACCGGACGGGTGATCACCGTTCAGGTGCGCTATGACCTGGCCGCGCGGGTGCGGGTCTGGGCGGCGCTGCTGTTGATGGCTGGCGGTGGACTCGCTGTGCTGTTCCGCCTGGTCGAGCCGGTTCTCACCTTCCTGACCATATGACAGCCGTCGGGTGTGTCATATCCCCTCAGCTTCGATAGGCGCGGATTCAAGACCTCCGCGGGATTCGCCGGAACTATGAGTCAGCCGCAGGCGGGCCACGACGATGATCTGAAGACGCGTCTGCACGCGATGGAGACCCGGCTTTCACGGATGCGCGACCAGCGCAACCGTCACAACGAGAAGGCTCGCCGCACCGCTGAGCAGCGCAATTCACTGCACGGCCAGCGGAAGGAGTTGCAGGCGACCATCGATGAGCGCATGGAAGGGCAGAAACAGCTGCGTGATGAGGCACGCGCGAAGAAAGCGATTCGAGACAGCATCCAAGAGCAGTTGCGCTCACTGTTCGACAGACAGAAGTCGAGTCGGGGCGGGCATTCGAAGGCGAAATCGATAGTTGTACGCCTCTCGGAGACGGTCGGAGAGATGGACCGGCTTCAACACCGGTTGGAGACCGATGGCAGTATCTCACTCGACGCAGAGAATGGCATGGTCAAGCGATTGCGAGAACTGTCCAAGCAGCGTCAGGAACTCGCTCCTATGGTCGAGGAGGAGGCTCAGATAACCATCGATCTCGATGACATCGACGGTTCCATACAACGGCTGAAGTCAGAGGCCGATGCCGCGCATCAGCGGATGGTGGAACTGCACGAGCAGGCGGATGGGTTGTGGGAGGAACTGAAATCGTCACTCGAGGATCGGGACAACCTGAGGGCGGAGGGCGACAGGATGCATCAGACATTCGTCGAGGCGCGCGAACAGGCGGATTCGGTGCATGCATCCATAGTCGAATTGATCGATGAGGTGAACGGCATCCGGGACCAGTTGAATCAGCAGCGACTCGACCGGAAGAAGTTGATCGACGATCACAACGAAGCGGTCAGGAGCATGCTATCGACACCGGACGAGGACGAGGATCTGGCGGTCTCTCTGGCCGAACAGTTGCTCGCGGAAGGCAATATCACCCTCGGTGGCGGCGTATCCGAGAAGGAGCAGCGCGGCGGTGGTTCACACCGCAAGCGCGGTGCCAGCGGGCAGCGGAGCAGAGTTGTCCGGGGTGGCCCGCGACGAGTCTGAGCCCCCTCTGTCAGAGGTTCCAAGCCCTGAGTACCATACCGCTACACCTGCCCGTTGATGTCAGAGGACCATCATTCAGACCATACCACTCTTCCACACGAAGGCAACATGGTTCGGGTACGTGAGCGGTCGATGCCACAGAGGGCCTTGCTGCCTCGGCGGTCGATGCATAAAGGGGGGACCGCTTGATTCAATTGAGGCCGTCCTTGGACAACTTTCAACGGTCGATTCGCCGTGCGGCTAAAATACCGATGCGAACCGGCCCAGATACGCATGGGTGGCACGCCGCATCGGTCCTACGACCGCAACTGGGGAGAGATAGAGGCGATGCTCGAAGCGGCTGAAGAAAGGGTCGTCGAGTGGAAGGATTGGTTCGAGAAGTGCAAGGAGGAGAACGACCGGGACGGAATGAAGGAGGCAGTCCGGAACTTCAAGGCTCTGGAAGGGGTTGTCAAGACCTTGAAGTGGGTGCTCGGCGAAGTTGGAGTTGACCATCCGTTGGAGTGAGCCGAGTTCACCAGCCACGCTCCTCCAACCTGATCTCCAGACCATCGATCTCCAGACCAGGCATCGCCTCGCCAACCATCGAACACGCCTCCTCGACCTTGGAAGGATCGTCGAAGTGGTGGGTGGCTAGTACGATGGCCTCGGCGGTGTTCGGTGGATCGTCCGACTTGAAGATGCCCGAACCGACGAAGATCCCATCCATTCCGTGGTGCATCATCAGTGCGGCGTCGGCCGGTGTGGCTATGCCTCCGGCCGAGAAGGTGACGACAGGCAGTCTGCCCATGTCGACGACATCACGCATGACCGAGGAGACCTCGCTGCGGACGGCGTCGATGGGGCCATGAGGGGTGTCAACGACGGCGAGGTCGAATTCCGAGACAGCCTCCAACCGGTGGAAACCCTTCATCACGAGATCGACGGCGTCATCGAATCCGGTTTCCGGCAACCCGGCGATGTGTTCCATCTCGGCCTTCACGATGCGGGCGTGCTGGACCGCGCTGACCACGTTTCCGGTGCCCGCCTCTCCCTTGGTCCGCATCATCGCCGCACCTTCTGCGATCCTTCTCACCGCTTCACCGAGACCGGTGCAGCCACAGACGAACGGCACCGTGAAGTTCGCCTTGGCGATGTGGTGGAAGGGGTCGGCAGGCGTCAGCACCTCGCTCTCATCGATCATGTCGACCCCCAGAGTCTCGAGCACGCGCGCCTCGTCGTCGTGACCGATCCGCGCCTTGGCCATCACCGGGATGCTCGTCGTCTCGATGATCTCGCGTATCATGTCAGGATGGCTCATCCGAGCCACTCCGCCATCTGATCTGATGTCCGCCGGCACTCTTTCCAACGCCATCACACTGGTCGCTCCGGCATCTTCGGCGACATGCGCCTCCGCCGGTGTGACTACATCCATTATGACGCCCCCCTCCTGCATCTTGGCGAAGCCGCGCTTCAACAGGTCGGTGCCGTGCCGCAGGCTCTTCATGTCCACGCGTAAGGTCATCGGCCGGCCGAGCAACGGCCTCGCCATGAATGTTCGTCAAGGCCCTCGGTGTTACAGTGGGGCGACTCGGACAGCATCCGCCCCATCCGCTGGACGGCTGCTTGCTGATGCTGCTGCGGCTGGCCGGTTCAATCGCCTAGGACCGGCGAATCACCCATCGCTATCGGCAGGTCGGGGGCCTCGGTCTCGTTCCTCTCGATCCACGCCTCGTGCTCGGCCGGCACGTCGGTGTCGGCGAAGATCGCCTCTACCGGGCACTCAGGGATGCAGGCGCCGCAATCGATGCACTCGTCGGCGTCGATCACGAGATATGTGTCGGCCTCGCGGAAGCATTCCACCGGACAAACGGCTACGCACTCCTGATACTTGCAGTCCACACAACCTCCAACCACGACATGAGTCATGGGTGTCGGAGGCGATATACGCATTTGAACCCTCTTTCAGGTCTTCATCCGGAAGTCGGTTGAGAGGACCGTTCGCGCGCCTGATTGACGGTTCAATCGTCTCGGTCAGGATGAACCCCCCTCCAACCGTTCTCCTCGGCTGTCCGGAGGGCGCTCCTAAGAACCTCCTGGGCTATTTCCAGTGGCTCCTGATTAGGATAGACAGCGAGTTTGATACGCCCCTTCACCGAAGATCCAGCATCGGCCGGACCCGCTAGGGCGACCCGCCCGGTAGCCAGCGTGGCGAGGTCCAGCCGCAGATGCAGGTTCCTGTCTTCATCGATCCGATCCTCCAGCCAGGAACGATCCTCGGCGAGACGATGTAACAGTTCGGTGCCGATTCTCGCGATGCCGACGGTGGCGGGACCGCGATTCTCGATTCGGCAGGTCCAGATCATCTGCTCAGCGCCGTGCCATGATCGCGTCACCTCCTCCTTGGACTCGGTGCCCGCGCCGACCAGCCACTCACATGCATCCCTGACCACTTCGAGGTCATCGATGGCGCTGCAGTTGACCCGCCATGTCAGACTGTGCACGCTCATGTACGAAGCGCATCCGAAGCCGTTCTTCAGCCTGTCTCGTCGGTCTGGGTCTAGGGCGGCGTTCAAATACGGGTCCCATGTCGGCGAGCCTGCGCGCAGGACTGTTCTGTGGAGAGGCGAGAGTGAACGAATGGCGAGCAAGGGTGCGTCGGCGAGGGTAGCAGCCCGAAAGCAGCGGGACAAGTGGAAGGCGAAGCGCTGGTATGACATCCGCGCACCCCGGAACCCTTGGTCATACCAGGTCATCGGCGAGACTATCGCCGAGGATGACGACAGAGTCATCGGCCGCATCTACGAGATCACCCAGCACGAACTCGACGGCGACTTCAGCCGTATGCACGTGAAACTCCGGTTCCGGGTCAACGAGACGCTGAACCGGGATGCTCTGACCGAGTTCATCGGTCACACGATGATGCAGGATCACATGCGACGGCAGGTTCGACGGTATCGCGGCAAGTTGGATGACGTCGTGGACGTCATCACCATCGACGGCTACCACATACGCGTCAAGCCGCTCATCATCAGTCAGCGACGACTCAATTCGAGCCGCAAGTCGGCGATCCGCGAGATTGCCCGAGACATCATCATGCAGTTGGGTGGGACCACCACGTGGGTGGACCTGCAGAAGTCGATGCTTGACGGCACGCTGGAGCGGTCGATCAAGGACGCGGCGACGAAGATCCATCCGATTCGGAACGTGATGATCCGTAAGTCCGAACTGTGTCAGAGCGGTGTCGTCACCGAAGCTGGTCCGACCCTAGATGACATCGTCACTGAGGAGACCCGCGCCAAGGCGACTGCCACCGCGGAGTCCGAGGCGGCCAGCGAGGCGGCCAACGAGGCGGCCGACGTGCTGGCGGCCGCGGAGGCAGGCGAAGCGATCAGTGAGACAGTCGTCGACGTGGCCGAGGATGTCGATCCCGATGCGGCTGGAGTGGCCAAGGCCAAGCCGGAGGATGTCTCAGAGACTGCAGACGAAAAGGCTGCTGAGATGGAGTTAGCCGAGCCTGAACCGGCGACGGTGCAGTCCGACGACGCCGCAGCCGATGATCTCGATTCGATGACGGTCGTGCAACTGAAGGATCTGCTGCGCGAAGCCGGCAAACCGGTATCGGGGAAGAAGGCAGAACTGATCGCTCGCTTGCAGGAATGAGCGCGACAGCCTGAAGTCGAGGCCCCGCCCGTCGGCAGTACATGCTCGGTCTCGGTGTGCTCTGCGGAACCGGCATGCAGAAGTTGCACGACTCGTTGCCGACCGATTCAGGTTGGACGCTCATCGGATCTGACTCGGTCCGTTCAGCCACGCCCTGGGGTGCTGTGCCAGCAGAGATCATCAGGCTGCAGTGCGATTCTGGACGCGCCAGCATCATGTTCGTGCAGCGGCATCACTCGACGGATGGCAGAACCATCCCGCCGCACGCCATCGAACACAGAGCCAACGTCCATGCGGTCCTGTCGAACTCGCCCGCCGTTGTGGTCAGCATCAACGCTGTCGGCTCCTTGATCGCTGAACTGCCTCCTGGATCGATTGGCATCGCAGCTCATTCTCTCGACCTGACTGGCAGAGTCTGGACCTTCCACGAGTCAGATGCTGTACACGCCGACATGACCCAGCATTTCGACCTCGACCTCTCTGAGGTCTGCCGTAAGGCGATGGCGACCATCCAGCAGTCGGTGCCCGATGTCGTCGTCGCCCAGATGGCGGGGCCTCAGTTCGAGTCTCCAGCCGAGGTCGAGGCGATTCGACGGCTCGGCGGCGATGTCGTCGGCATGACGCAAGCCCCCGAGTCGGCGCTGCTGAGTGAAGCCCGCGACCATCCGGAACGTCGTC
>CAUZSY010000098.1:0-6474 GCA_963582725.1 Candidatus Thalassarchaeaceae archaeon | reverse complement strand
GCCGCTGCCGTCGCCGAGCATCGATGCCGAGACGTGAGTGCCATGGCCGCTGTTCATGTCAGCCGCCGAGTTGTCGGGTCCGTACTGATGATAGACGGCCCTTATCCGGCCGGTGAAGTCGCCATGATCCTGATCGAGGCCGGTGTCGCTGATCGCCCCGACCTGTCCCGATCCGTCGAGGTTCGAGTTGTGGTTGGCGAGGACGTCATCGACCCTGGTCAACTGGCGTCCGTATGAGTTCTGCAGACCTATCGGATGGCTCGGCGCGGTGAACAGCAGCCGACCGTCGAGGGCGATGTCAGTGACGGCGCTCGCGGGCAAGCCTCGGACCTGGCAGAGCCACGGGTCGCAACGGACCGTCTCGGCGCCGAGGGACGACAGGTCCGCCTTGAGCAGCGGCATGGAGATGACATCGGGAGCGGGTGTCAGGTCGAGGTCGACGACATCGGTCAGAGATGGATTCGACGCGATGCCATGCAGCGCCGGCGAGAGGCGCCACAACGGCCGTTGGCCTCCGAACCATCGGACCTGCTCGTCACCCGCGAGGGAGGTCAGCGAAGCGAGCGCGGTGCCATTCCCCGGCAGTCGCACCAGCCACGCTTCGTCGGGCAGCGAGTCGAGCACGGTCAGGCCTCTCTGCTCAGCCGAAGCGAGGAAGCCCGAGGAGTCCCGGCTGACCAGTTGAACGATGACCACACCGGTCCGCTCCGCGTCGTGCGAATCGAGCAACAGACTGGAGACGATCGGATTCGGAGGTTCCTCGACCAGCGGATCGAATGCGCCGACCACCGGATGGATCAGTCCACTGGCTGGCCGGAGATCGGTCCCACCGAGGCTGGTCGGCGCTGCCTGAATCCAATGTTCGGCTGCCTCTGCCGCGGTCCACTCGGACGGCGTCGACGGCTGGAGCACATCCGCCGCACGGTCACCAGACGGGATCGACAGCCCGACCAGCGCCGATGTCAGGAACATCGCCACCAGCAGAACACGCGACCTGCAGCCTCGCATGACCGAACGAGCCAGCCGTCCCCCTTTTCATGCTTGACGCTTCAAGAGTGGCCGCTTCTGCTGCCGTACTGACGCAGCCCGCCATCGACCGGGGCGGTCGGGCGACGAGGAGGACACCTTTCAGAGGTCGTAATACGCTGCGATCGCGGCATCGGTCCGCTCGACGCTGGCCAGCCAGTCGGTCTCGCTTCCCATCAGGGCACGGATCGCATCGACGTTCTCTGGAACCACATCGGATTCCTGATGAATCGCCTGGAAGTAATAGAGCCGGTCGCCCTGCAGACAGACGCCGTCCTGCCAGACGAAGATCTCGTGCAGGTCGCCCCACTTCCGGCCGATGTCCCTGGCCATCTCCATCACCTCGGCGGTGCTGGTCAGCCTGTTCTCGGCGCCTTTCATGACTATGACGCGAGGCTGCCGCCTCCACATTTCGATGATGCTCTCGGTCGTCAAGCCGTGTCCGGCCGGCAGGTCGGCGGTTATCGCATGCACATGCATGATGGTGGTCGGAACGGCGACGGCGAGCGAGTTGATGCGGATCTCCGGCTTGACGGTCATCAGGTCGGGGCCGTGGTGACTGGGGACCTTGAGGACCGGCTTGATGGCATTGATCGGCCCTCTCTTGGAATCACCCGGATCGGCGGCTCGCCGGATCATCGTGCATTCGACAGAGAGCGAGCCGCAATGGTCGTGCAGCGGTACCAGTGTGCGGGAGAGGCCTGTCGTGTTGCAGGAGACGACTCTGGTTCCTGGCGCATTCAGATTGGCAGCGTGGTTGGCGCACGACGTGTATGAGAGACCGGTCAGAGCGTGTTTCTCACCGCCCTGGAAAACATGCTTGACCGCCGCAGCCCGATACTTCGCCAGATTCTCCGGTCCCATGCTGCCCGGCGAGCAGTCGACGACGACGTCGGCGATCGCCAGCAGGTCCGACAATCCGCCGGCGCAGTCGTAACCGCCCGCCGCGAAACCGGCGATGCTCGATTCGTCGTCCGAGGTGCAGTACAGCGGGAACCCTTTCCTGACAGCCAGTTCGCAGCCGAACGAAGGCCCGGTCTTGGTGACTCCGACGATGTGCATGTCGTCCTGAGCGTCGATGGCATCGGCGACCCGCTTGCCTATCGTCCCGAAGCCATTGATGGCGACCTTCACCCGGCTCATAGTCGCACCCGACATGCTACACCGTCGATGCGACCGCCTCGGCCCCCCTCTATCAACAATTCCCACCGCATCCATCTCAACCGCGTCCTCAGTAAGACGACTCAACAGTCGAGCGGTGGTCGGTTCACCCGAAGGGGTCAAGGACGGAACCACACGGTACCGCGTCGATGGCTGAGGAGCTGGACGTCGTCGGGCGGAGCCTGAAACTTAATCGCGACCTCGATCGGATGCTGGAACAGGCGTTGGAACTCGACCGGCAGGTCCGCATCGGCTGGGGCCGGGATGGAGATGAGCGGCCGAAAGACGGTGAGACAGGCGTCATAACCCACCTGCCGGAAGGCGCGCGAATACGATTGCTCGGCGATCTCGCCGATTGCGTCGGTCTGGCGAATCGCGGCGGCACCTTCTCGTTGGAGGGCAGAGTGGGCCGGCTCTGTGGTGCCTACCAGCAGTCTGGCCGCATCCTGATCGAGAAGCATTCGGCCGACCGGGTGGCTCACCGCATGGCCGGTGGCAGGGTGGTCGTCCGTGGTGACGCCGCTGATGCCGCGGGCTCCATGATGTCGGGCGGGCATCTGATCGTCCGCGGCGCCGTCGGCAGACGCTGTGGAGCCGGCATGACCGGCGGCACCATCGTCGTTCTCGCCGGCTGTGGCACGGACTGCGGCTACGGCATGCGCGGTGGTCGCATCATCATCGACGGTCGGGCTCCGCCACCCGGGGAGGGGGCCATTCAACGTCAGATAACCAGCGACGAGGTGAAGGAACTGAACGGTGTGCTCGAAGACCACGGCCTGAAGGTCTCGTCGGACGGGGTGGTCATCGAGACCGACGACAAGTCACCAGTAGATGTCGCCAACCTCCCGGTCAGCGCCTCGGGTGACCTGTCCGGAATCCGACTGGTCTCGAACGGTGAGCGGCTGGCTGAATCGACACCGGTCGATCTGTTGACGATGCTGATGGACAGCGATGCCGAGGACGGGCTGGTGCTGCACGTGCCGTGGCTGCCGAGGCATGACCGCGGACCCTCGGCCGCCGGCATCAGGGTGGACCGGCAGCCATGCATCGTCGACAACAAGCCGCGTTCGATCGACCTGCTCCGCATCGTCGACGGTAATCTCGTGACCTGCGTCGATGAGGTTGCTCAAGCCGGTGGCGTGCTGCTCGACCTCGCCGAACTGCCGGGAATGGATGATGCCGAGATCGATGCGATGCGCATCGTCTTCGAGAGCCGACTGCCGGCCGACGCACCGGTGCTGCTCGGCGAACGCATCGATCACGTCGACCGAGTCCTGCGGATAGCCAAGGAGCTCGGTCTGGCCGGCGTCGTCATCGATGCACGAGCACCGGGTGCACCCGCCGCCATCACCGCACTGCCGACCATCGGTCTCGCGATGCGCCGGGTCGAGGTTTCTCGACAGATCATGGCGATAATCCTGGAGCTGCCGTGGACACCGACTGCGACCGACGCTCTAATCGCCCGCGCGGCCGGCTGCAGCGCCGTCTCGGGCGAGCCGTTCGCGTCCGCCTCGGAGGTGCCCAAAGGGGTCCGGAAGCAGGCTAAGGCGATCGATGACACCCTGAGCCTGATGGAGGCCGAGGTCCGCGGCTGGCTCATCGAAGCCGGAGTCGACTCGCTTGACCGATTGGACCGTCGCCACCTGCGAGCGGTCGACCATGCAACGGCCAGCACCACAGGCCTGCGGCTGGATGGCCTGAATCGGCCTCTGCCGCACTGGCTGGGCAAGTGACCTCCGAAGGGGTCAAGTCGGTCACCGCCACGCATCGCAGCGGAGAAGCACGATGCCGACTGTGACCTTCGAGCACGCGACCATCCGGGCGTTGCAGGCGCGACAGGACATCGAACACGACCCGGCCCAGTGGGCTGCGCATCTGTCGAACATCGGTTGCGTCGTCGAATCTTGCGATGACGAGTTGATCGAGGTAGAGGTGTTCCCCGACCGACCCGACCTGCTGGCCGCCGAAACGATGACCCATGCGGTGCGCTCGTTCCTCTGCGGTCAGCCTGCAGAACCGTCGCTCGCGGTGCGGGCAGGCGAAATCGAGATGAGCGTCGACGCCAGCCTCGCCGACATCCGTCCGGTGATCCTCGGAGCCGTCGTGCGAGGGGTCGACACCGGCGCCACGGAAGAGGAGCGGGAGAGGTTCATCCAGGGCATCATGGACCATCAGGAGAAGTTGCATCTGACCCTCGGACGGCGCCGTCGATCGGCTTCGATCGGGGTACACGACCTGACGCCTCTGGCGCCGCCGTTCAGAGTCACCACGGTACCGGGCAGCCACCGGTTCGTACCACTCGGGATGTCCTATGAGATGTCGGTCGACGAGATTCTCGAACGCCACCCGAAAGGTGCTGAATACGCCCATCTGCTGGCCGGCTTCGACCGGTTCCCAGTCATCCTCGACCGATACGACAGAGTGCTGTCCCTACCACCTATCATCAACGGCGACCACACCACTGTGAACCATGCTACATCCGATTTCTTCATCGATGTCACGGGTTGGGACGAACGCGCCTGCGAAGCCTGTCTGCTGCTGGTATGTCTCTCGTTGTCGATGCGAGGTGGAACGGTCGAGAGCGTCAGCATGATGGCTGACGACGGACGCCAGACTGACAGCCCGAACGGAACGCCTCGGCGACATCTGATGCCGGAGGAGTTGCTCTGGAAATTGCTCGGCCGACGATTCAGCGAAGCCGAGGTCGCCGAGGCCATCCGCCGAATGGGTGGCAGGCTGGTCGAGACTCGCACGGTCACAGACGGACCTCTGAAGGCGACTCGATGGGCCGACACCGCGGTCGGAGAACGGCAGTTGATCTTCGAGATGCCGCGCTGGCGAGCCGACATCATGCATCCGGTCGACCTCGTCGAGGAGATCGCAATAGGCATCGGCTACGAAGCGCTGGGAGAGGCGCGTTCGGCGCTGTCGATAGAGGCGGTGCCACTGCCGCAGGCGAACCTTCACAGACGTCTTCGGGGAAGCTTGCAGTCACAGGGACTGCAGGAGGTGCAGAGCCTCACCCTGTCGAGCGATTCGGTCCAATTCGATGGGCTGCGATGGAATGCTGTGCCACCGGTGACGAGAATCGCCAACCCGATCAACACCGAGCACACCATCCTGCGGCAACGGATCCTGCCCTCCCTGCTCGAACTGCTGGCAGCGAACCGGCATCACGAACTGCCGCAGCGGGTCTTCGAATTGGGTGAAGTGGTTCGCCGGCACCACAATCGCCAACGACTCGCCTGGGCGTGCGCCGAGACAGCTGCTGGGTTCACCGTGGCGAAGGGACTGGCGCAGGCGGTGCTCCGCGACCTCGGCTGCACGGCACTCGGCCTCGACGTGACCTTCGCGGCCAGCGAGGTTGACGTCGGACCCTGGCTGGCCGGCCGCGCAGCGATTGTGCTGGTGAACGGCGAGAAAGTGGGTGAGTTCGGTGAGATCGACCCGGTCGTATGCGAGAATCTCGGTCTCAAGGTGCCGATCCACGGAGCTGAGTTCGATGTCGCAGCGCTCGCCGCCAACATCCCTGATCCGGTCCTCTGATCAGCCGCCGTAAGGTCTGAACGAGCCATCGTCGTTGCGGATGTGCGCAGTGGCATCGAAACCACCCGAAGCGTCCTTTCGATACCAGTACCCATCACTGTGATGCAGCCAATCTTCCTTGTCGTCCCCGGCAGAGTCGGCCGACTCCTCGACCGCCCGTGCGGCCGAGGCCGACTGCTCGGCAGCAGGCACCTCGGTGGCGCCTTGCGACACCACTCCATCCCTATCGACCACGGTGCTGTCCGAGGCCTCGCCCTCATCGGGTGCACCCAGATGCGGCGAGGAGAGCAGATTCAGAGCCTGCTGGTAGGTCTCCTCCTCGATGTGACTCCTGTCCTGAAGGGTCGCAGCGGCGCCGTCGACATCCCCCCTGTCGTACTCGATCACCCGCTGGCCTTCCGGCTCGGGCTGCTTGCCCCTGAACGGCCACCACCCTCCCATGGCTCGCCAACCGCCGCACGGGCCTTGAATACTCGCTGAATACACCCGGACCCACCGCTTCGACCTCGATGATCGAGTCGGCATTACTGACTGTCGGTGACACGGAGTCCTCAAATGCCGGAGGATTCGGTTCTGTGACATGCGTACATCGACGGTCGGACCGGTCGCCGCATCGACCCTCGCTGCACTGCTCGTCGCGCTGATGATGTCGGCGACGATGTCCACCACGCCCGACCGAGGCGGGCAGCTCGGGCTCTCTCAGCCATCCCATCCAGAGGCAATGGGGACCAGCGACGGAGG
>CAUZSY010000097.1:0-6475 GCA_963582725.1 Candidatus Thalassarchaeaceae archaeon | reverse complement strand
CCGCCGACCAGCCAGACTCCGGCGCCGGCTGAGGCGATTCGATCGAGGATGTGAATCAACGCCCGAGGCAGCGCGTCGAGCCAATCGGACATGGTCCCGTCCAAGGGCAGACCTGCGACGTCCGCTTCGAGGCCGAACCTACGACCCTCCTCAGGCATGTCCCGACGGGTCGCAGGCCTGCCGATGAGCCCTCCGGTCGCCTGGGGAGTCTGGCGAATCGATTAGAACCGAGTCGGCCTCGTGCGAGTCGATGCGAGTCGAACTGGTCGACATCGAGTGGTTGAAGCCGCACGAACAGATTCGGGACCGGCAGGTCAAGGAACTGCTGAAGATGACCCTTCGTTGGGACGCTTACACGAAGCCGATGCTGGTCGACGAATCGAGTGGCACCATTCTGGACGGTCACCACCGATACACGGTCGGCATCAGGCTCGGCCTGGCGCTGCTGCCGGTGATTCTGGTCGATTATCTCGGTGACGCCTCGATCGAGCTGGACGTTTGGCCGGCGTGCGGAATCGACAGCCTGACCAAACAGCAGGTGCTAGACATGGCGCACTCCTCAGAACTGTTCCCACCGAAGACCAGCAGGCATAGAATCGCCATCGAACTGCCACCGATCTCGGTGTCGCTGGACGATCTCCGTCAATCGTGACCGTCGACTCGACGACTGCGCAGCATACTCCGCCAAATCGCATTGCCCTTGCCGGCCAGTCTGACACCCAGCGCCGGGGCACTCACAGGCGTCACGGTCGATTCGATGATGCCGCCGCGGCGTGAAAGGAGCAGTTCGACCTGCTGCCCGGATCTGCCACGCAGAGCGCTCTTCAGGGTGGCTGTGTTGGAGATGCGACGACCGTTCACAGCCACAACCTCGTCGCCGACCTGCATCCGGTCGCGCGAGGGACTGTCGGGTAGGAAGCCATCGACATGCACCGCGCCAGATTTGGTCGAGACGCGGATGCCGAGCACCGAATCGTTCTCATCGGACTTCTTCTCGGCTTCGAACGAGTGCCCGGTTCCAGCCGCCCACTCATCCATTCGAGGTGCCGTCGGACGCTTGACCAACCGATTCAGCTCGGCCCCCATACGGCCGCCTGAGACCCGGTTCAAGCTGCGCTTGATGTCGTCGTGCACGATGCCTGGAACGGCATCCTGGTGCGGTCCGCCGGCCGCCGAGACATCATCCCCTTCGATCAGCCCGCCGTGCCGCTGCCAGAGATCTAGCATGACATCCTCCAAGCCCCGTTCACCCTTGGTCCGGCGACGGACCCCGAGATCGAGGCACATTGCAGCCAACTCACCTTGCAGATAGTACGATATCGTGGTCTGATTAGAGAAGCAGTGTGGTCTATAGAGGTGAATCCACGCTTCATGACTCGATTCAGCCAGACTCTGATGACGATTGCCAGACATCGAGAGATGCCGTTTCATCTTGCGCTGCAGATCATCGATCCAATCCTTCTCGCTCCACGCACCGCTGCGCAGACATATCAGATCACCCAACCAGGAGGTCACCCCCTCGAACCACCACAGCAGGTCGGTGTGGCATTCGGTGGCCAGGTCGTAGTCGAGGAACTCGCGCGGCCGCAGCCGCTTGACGTTCCAAGCGTGCAGGTATTCGTGCGATAGCAGTGAGACCAGATCACGCCAGCCCGCCGAATCGCCTGGATCCATCGAAGTGCGGCGGACAGCGCTGGTCTGGCTGCCGGTGTGTTCCAATCCTCCTCTGGAGGCGCCGGTCAGATGCAGCACTATCGCGTAGTCGTCCCATGGCGGCTCGCCGAACAGCGCATGCGCTTCCTCGATGATCAGGCTGGTCGCTTCGATCAGTCGCTGCAGGTCGGTCTGCCTGACCGGCAGACCCGCGGCGTCCCAATGCTTGAGCCGGAAGGTCCTGCCCCCGGCAACGAAGGATGCCTCAGGGTTCGGGTTCGCCTCGATGATGCCGTCATACAGAGCGTCGCGATCGACGGGCGCCCATGTCGTTCGAGCGCTGTTCTCAGATTCGGGAGACTGGATGATCCGTCCCGGTGGAACGCCAGCGTGCAACGGCATCTGACTGGTCGCCGTCCATTCATCGGGATGCTGCAGGGTGACCAGTCTGTCGCGTCCGTCCGGTTCGGAGATGCCACCTACGATGCTTGGCCAGGTGGCTGATGGCAGCATGTGGCAATGCGTTGCGTCGAGGTGATTGGTACGGACGCTGAGATCCTGCGCGTACTGGCTCCACTGAAGCGTCACCGACCGTGCGCCGGAGGGGACCATCATGCGGATCTCGCATGGTCCGACCCGGGTGACCTCGGTCGCCTGGTCTCCGGCACCGGTTCGCGCGGAGGCTTTCAGGTCGAAGGTCAGCCGCAGTGGTTCTCGAATCAGATAGGAACCGGGCGTCCAGCGCGGGAACGACAGGGTCAGACGACGGCCTTCGAAGGGCCCCTTCACCCGCATCGCACAGTGCATCACCTGAGTCGCGCCATCCGTCGCGTCGAACTCGTAGTGAACGCTCATCTCACTCCTCCTCACCGATGCCTATGGCTCGCTGCTGTGACAGCACGCTCCGGGCCAGCACTGAGAGCGGGTTCTCATCCATCTCGACGATTAGCCTGACCGATGCACCGGTCGCCGAATTGACTGTTCGGCCGAGAAGGTCCTCCAGAATACGCATTCGAACGAATTGGTCGACAGACTCATCGAGCAGCATGGCTGATTGCAGCGAATCTGGACCGGGGCCGCTGGACCTCCTCAACAGCCTCGGCATCAAGGCTGGTGATTCGACCGCCCTCAAGGCCGCGACGAGTTCGGCGTCCGACCACCAGTCCGTGCCGGTCAGCCCTTCGACCACCGCTGCCACCACCGCGGGCCTCACGGGTTGTAGCCAAGCGGCGATGTCGAGATCACCGATATCGACGTTCGGCTGTTCGAGGAGTGCGCAGGCAACGCTGGCTCGCAACTCGTCCGAGCCGCCGCTGACTGCGAGTCGGTGCAACTGCTCGGCAACAGCCGCGGTCGGTTCGGTGTGAGGGCTCGTGAACATCGCCACCGCTGTTGATGCGACCCGGGGGTTCGGGTCCTTCAGCGCCCTCAGAACGAGACTCTCCGATGGATCTCGGTCGGCCAGCGCTGTCAGCATGAGCCGTCGAACAGCGGCTGACGAATCGCTCAGAGCGGCCTGGATGCTGTCATCCTCGGCGGCTGGCCGCAGATCGAGCCTGGTCGTCCACGCCTGCAGGCGGACGGTCGCATCATCATCGTCGAGCAGCCGCGACAGGCAGGTCAGCGCCTCGCCGACGTCGGGCCGACGCGGCAGCACCTCAGCGGCCAGTCTGCGGCGTGCCACCTGCGGCGAGCCAGCCAGCGAATCCGCAGCCTCTGGAGCATCGCCGGGATACCAACGGCGGACAGCCTGCATCGCCTTGCTGTTGAACCAAGGGTCGGGATCGTCCAGAAGTGGCAGAAAGGCCGACATCGCAGCTGGGTCATCGAGTTCGAACAACGCTCGAACAGCCCGTCGGCGATGCCTCGGGTCACGATGCTCAAGTCTCGCCATCTGACTTCGCAGCATGTCTTCCGCTAGTCTCTCGGCGGCCGGCCGATGATGAACCTCTCGCGCCCTTCCGCTGTCCGCCGAACAGCCACTCCACGAAGACCGATGAGTCGGATGGCCAGATGCTGCCGGACAATCAGTCGGCTCGTCCGGCGTCCACAGGTCCAACGCGCCCGGCTCAACCGGTGCGGTCTCTATGACCTGCCATCATTGCGGTCAGCATGACTCCGGCTATCAGACCGAACCAGAATCCTTGCTCAGCCAGAGTGGTGCCGGCCAGATCGCGGAAGGCGAAGGCGAACGAGCCAGCAATAGGCACGACGCCGATGACGAATCTCTTGATCCAGACGAACGCCGTTGGTGCCGTACCCATCGGCCTCAGGGTGACCGAGCCTGGTTTGATGATGACCTGCCATTCGTGCTTGTGAGCCAGTGCCCTCAGCCGTTCTATCACTCCTTCCCGCAGTCTTCGATCGACGCCGCCCTGAGAGGCCGGACGACTCCTGCCGACGACGATACGGACCCGGCCTAGCAGTTGTCGACCGGACATCAGCGATTCCGGCACCGCCAGTCCGACCTCGAACGGCAGATCGTGCAGATCGACGACCGGCGTGCCACGAGAATCCCTGATGTGACTGAGGGCCGACCAACGCACGGACGAGGCGGCCATGACCGGCAGCGAGGCGGCCTGCATCTCGAGCGTCAGCAGGATCTGCCGGAGAGCCTGCACGGGATCGACCGTCTCTGCCTCATCACCAGCACCGACCCGGCGTACGAAGGCATAGGTGGGAAGCAGAAGGAACATCGCGAGGGCGACCGTGCCAGCGACCCTCAACGAGGTCTGCAGATTGGCTCCATCGACACCCTGGGCGAACAGAGAGAGGAAAAAAGCCATCGTGCCGATGATGAACGAGAGAACCGCTGACAGTACCAGCACGTCCTTGACGGTCAGCGAACCCACCCGAGCACCGACACTTCTTCCACCATCAGTCGCTTGAATGATTGGGCGGGCGCGGGATGGCAATCGCTATCCACGGTGGGCCACAGCCTTTCCCGTGCAGTCGGATGAATGCCTGCCCAACGGTCGGATTGAACGCCGGGCCGAGCGGAAGATAGGGTTCTGGGTGGCCGGTCTATCGGGTGGCTATCTGCTGCTGACATTCCTCGTGCCTCTATCACTGCCGACCGACACCATCCCAGATCTGTCAGGTCGGGCGAATGTGATCGACTATTGGAGCGAGGAGTCGTGGGGCAACCAGCAGTCGGAGGAGGGTCCAATGGGTCATGACCAGAATCTGCACGGTGGAACCGTGCAATGGAAAGAATTGCCGCCTCTACACGCACTGGTCTATCTGTTCGGCGATGTGAACTGTCATCAGAAGTTCCAGAGATCGTGGACTCTGAACGGCAATCAGATGCCCGTCTGCACGCGCGACATCGGAATCTTTCTCGGTGCGATGCTGGGCGCTCTGGCATTCGCTTCGCGCGGCTTGAATCGATGGACTGTCCGCGACACCCTGGTTTCACCGCTGCCTGATTCCTGGCTCGACGGAGCCTACAGAGCAGGACGCCGAAACCACCTCATTCTGCTTCTCCTCGCCCTGACCATCCTGCCCATCCTGTTGGACGGAGGCATCCAGATGACGACCGCATACGAATCGAACAACATGCTGCGCCTGCTGACCGGTGCGATCTTCGGCCTTCTGGCGGGACTGGGATTCGCTGCCATGCTGGCTGCCAGACCGAAGAGTTTCGCTGCCGCCGATGCTGTTCTATTGCCTGGCGGCGCTCGTTTCATGCTGGTCGATGACGAGTCCGAATGATGCCTCATCACGCCCGATACCAGCGGCGTAGTGATTCTGCATCGGTCGGTGGGTCGCTGCTGTTCGAACCGCTGCCGAGTATCGCCAATCGCGCGCAAGTAGCCAGCGCTGCTGCATCGGCCTGCTCGCCGCCTCTGTCGAGCGTCTGCGACAGCAGGTCTCGCCAAGCGGACTCGGGATTCGCCCTGCGGTGCTCTACGAGCATCGCTCGCAACGGCCAGATGGCCAGGGACAGTCTGCCGAACGCCTGCCAGTCCGGGCGAAGCTCGGCCCGCTTCGCTTCACGTCCGAACATCGGCTTATGCCACCTCACCCAACCCTGCTGCTCGTGCAGGAACTTCAGGATACGGTGGGTGTGCCGGATGGAGACGCCGCGCACCGGACCCAGATTGGACCTGAGTTCGCTCGCGTCGGCCCCCGGCAGCAGGCTGAGCGTGCCGATGATCGAAGCGACCGATTGCGACAGCGGCGTGTTGGGCACTTCTGAACGACGCGCCTCCGAGGTCGCGGTCCACGCCTCGCGATAGAGGTCGAAGGAATGACCGAGCAGACGCCATGGCGGACTGCCCTGCAACCAGCCTTCTGCCGAATCACGGCTGTCGATGCCCAGTCCGGTCAGATGCCGTTGACCTCGCGATGCAGAGATGATTTCGTACAACAGGTGTCGCTCGACCGACTCTGCATCGACGTTCAACGGGGTCCGCCGCTGGTGCAGGAAACGACGCATCACCGCATGCAAGGCCGCACGCAGGTCGGCTTCCGAGCCATGGTTGATCAACGGGCCCGCGACGAAGCCTCGATCGAACGGGGCTGGGATGCCGGCTTCGAACAATTGTTGGAATCCTGCCCGGATCCTGACCTGCAACTCATCCGTCTCGAAGTATTCCGACTTGTCGAAAGCCATCCTGAGGGTGCCTTCTGATATCCGCTTGAGTGCGACCTCGGGTTGGCAGTCGAGCCATATGGTCAGATCGGGTCGCATCGCTGCTGCGTTCAGAGCGGCGACCCTGTCGATTCCGAGATCTCCGACCAGACCTTGGTAGACCAGCGATGAATGGATGTTCCGTTCACTTATGACCGCCTCTCCGCGAGCCAGTCTGGGAAGGAT
>CAUZSY010000096.1:0-6503 GCA_963582725.1 Candidatus Thalassarchaeaceae archaeon | reverse complement strand
GGCCGGAGGAGCTCGACATCTTCGTCGACGAAGGCACCGTTCAGGTCATCGTCGACCTATCTCGACACGCCGACATCGAGGACGGTCTCGACATCACGCTGGTGAACGGCGACACGCTGCATCTGCTGAAGGCGAACCAGATCCGTCCGTTCGCAAGCATCCAACTGCCGGAAGAGGTAGCCGATACGGACTCCTGGTCGTTGAACAACGGCATCCTCGACATCGCACTGACGCGAGCGTGAGACGGCGAGCGGTTGACTGGGAAGGCGAAGGAAGGACTGAGCCCGCGGCAGAGTGAACGATTGGAATGAAGGAAGTGAAGAATATGAGCGGACCTGTGATAGGAATCGATCTGGGAACAACGAACAGCTGCGTAGCGACGCTGGAAGGAGGCCAGGCTGTGGTCATCCCCAACTCCGAAGGCGCCCGTACCACACCCTCCGTCGTCGCGTTCAGCAAGGACGGCGAGCGTCTCGTCGGCATCACCGCGAAGCGACAGGCGGTCACCAACTCCGACCGCACCGTCCTCTCCGTCAAGCGCGAGATGGGAACCGACTGGAAGAAGAAGATCGATTCCGAGGAGTACACTCCGCAGGAGATCTCGGCGTTCGTGCTGCAGAAGATGAAGGCCGACGCCGAGGCTCACCTCGGCCAGAAGGTCAAGCAGGCGGTCATCACCTGTCCGGCCTACTTCTCCGACGCTCAGCGCAAGGCGACGAAGGATGCCGGCAGGATAGCCGGACTCGATGTGCTGAGGATCATCAACGAGCCGACCGCGGCGGCGCTGGCCTATGGAATCGACAAGGAAGAGGACCAGACCATCCTCGTCTACGACCTCGGCGGCGGCACCTTCGACGTGTCGGTGCTCGACATCTACGAGGTCGACGGCCAGCCGCAGATCGAGGTCAAGGCGACGAGCGGTGACAACCGGCTCGGCGGCGACGACTTCGACCAGCGCATAGTCAAACATCTGCTGTCTGAATTCAAGCGCGACACCGGCATCGACCTGGCCAAGGACGCGCAGGCGATGAGTCGCCTGCGAGAGGCGGCCGAGAAGGCGAAGATCGAACTGAGTGGCACCACGCAGACACAGATCAATCTGCCATTCATCACCATGCGCGACGGTCAGCCCGAGCATCTCGACATCAGCATGAACCGGTCGAAGTTCGAGGAGTTGATCGCCGATCTGATCGAGCGGACGATGAAGCCGACCAGACGTGCGATGAAGGATGCCGGCATGAAGAAGGGCGAGGTCGACAAGGTGATCCTGGTCGGCGGCAGTACCAGAGTACCAGCCGTCCAGATCGCCATCGAATCCGAGGTCGGCAAGTCACCGTTCAAGGGCGTGAATCCCGATGAGGCGGTCGCCATCGGCGCGGCTCTGCAAGCCGGCATCATCGTCGGCGACGAGGGGGTCACCGACGTGCTGCTGCTCGACGTGACGCCGCTGACGCTCGGCATCGAGACGCTCGGTGGAGTCATGACGACGATGATAGAGCGCAACACGACCATCCCGACCCGTCGCTCCGAGGTGTACAGCACCGCCAGCGACAACCAGCCGGCGGTCGAGATCCACGTGCTGCAGGGCGAGCGCAAGTTCGCCAAGGACAACATCACGCTCGGCCAGTTCCATCTGGTCGGCATCCCACCGGCCCAGCGAGGCGTGCCGCAGATCGAGGTCACCTTCGACATCGACGCGAACGGCATCGTCGACGTCGGCGCCAAGGACCTCGGCACCGGCAAGGAGCAGTCGGTCAAGATCGAGAGTCAGACCAGCCTCTCCGAAGCGGAGATCCAGACCAAGATAGCCGAGGCGGAGGAGTTCGCCGAGGAGGACGAGCGGCGGAAGGCGCGAGTCGAGTTGCGCAACCAGGCGGACAGCATAGTCTACCAGACGCGGCGGACGCTCGGCGACGCGGATGACAAGTTGGAGGACGCCGACAAGGAGCCGGTGCTGGCCAAGGTCGACGAGTTGGAGGCGCTGATACGCACCGATGACGCACCGATCCCCGACGACGACCTCGATGAGGCGGCGATCCAGACAAAGGTCAAGGAACTGGAGGAGTCGATGCACGCCATCTCGGCCAAGTTGTACGAGGCGGCAGCCGCCGCGATGGCGGCCGAGCAGACCGCCAGCGAGACGGAAGGCGGCGATGCGGATGATTCGGCCGGGGACGATGTCGTCGATGCCGACTTCGAAGTCGTCGATGACGATGACTGAACGGCCATACGGTCGGCCGATGCAGTCGATTCGATGAGTGACCGATCAGTCGGCGAGGCTGTCGTCGGTGATCAGCCGGTGCAGGGTGCGCACGTGGATGCCGGTCGCGCCATGCGCCACCGTCGCGTTCGTAGAAGCGCCCCAGGCGGTGCCGGCGATGTCGAGGTGAGCCCAAGGGATCTGCGACTTCTTCCCGTCGCCATCCTCGCGCTCCGGCACGAACTGCTTCAGGAACGCCGCCGCGGTGTTGGCGCCGCCCCACCTGCCCTTGCCGAGATTTCGCACGTCGGCGATCTTCGAGCCGGTCATCTCCTTCTCGAACGCCTTCAGCAGAGGCATCGGCCAGGCGATCTCATCCTCTGCATCGCCGGCCTTCGCGATAATTGTGCGCAGACCCTCGTCGTTCGACCAGAGGCCGCTCGCCTCGTGGCCGAGCGCCACCACCACGGCCCCGGTCAGCGTCGCTAGGTCGACGATGTAGGACGGGTCGAACTCGCCCGCCTTCCAGAGCCCGTCGGCCAGCACGTTACGCCCCTCGGCGTCGGTGTTCAGCACCTCGATGGTCTTGCCCGAATAGGTCGGGATGACATCGCCCGGCCGATACGCATCAGCGCTCGGCATGTTCTCGGCCAGACAGGCGATCGCGTTGACCCGCCCCTGATGGCCGGTAGCGACCAGCGCCTGCATCAGACCGAAGACGGTCGTACTTCATCTCGTCCATATTGGCGCCCGGCTTCAGCGAGATGCCACCCGTGTCGAAGGTTATCCCCTTGCCGACGATGCACGGCACACGCTGCCCGGAGTCAGCCTTCGGGTTGAGGGTGAAGAGAACCATGCAGGGTTTGCGGACGCTGCCCTTGCCGACGTTGATGAGGCCCCCCATGCCCTCCTTCTGCAACCTCTCGTAGTCGTAAATCTCGACCTCCACCCCACCGAGGTCCTTCGCCCACTCCTGCGCTCGGACTGCATACTCCATCGGGTAGAGGTGGTTCGGAGGCTCGTTGCCGAGGTCGCGCGCCAGATGGACGCCGGTGGCGATGCCGGCGCTGCGAGCGACGGCCGCCGTCAGCGCTTCCTGATGCCGCGCCGTCGCCTGCACCGAGACGCTCCAGTCGCCGTCCGGCTCGTCATCGTCATCATCTTTGGAGAGGTACTTTTCGAACGAGTAGTCGCGCAGCAGCATGCCCTCGACGAACAGCGCCATGCGGGAGGTGGCCCAGCCGGTCGTGAAGCGAACCGTGACGGCTGTGCCGTCGCGCTTGGAGAGCGCGGCGATCAGCTTCGCGCCGGCGTCGCGCACCGACTTGTCCGAGCCAGCGGCCTTGCCACCCATGCCGACGAGGACGATGCGGCAGCCGGCCGTCCAGATGCTCAGCCGCTTGCCCGCCTTGCCGGTGAAGGCGTCGCCCGCGAGCGCCTCGTTGACCACCGCGCGCTGGCCACGAGTCAGGCCTGAGAGGGCGTTGTTCGGCGCCTTCTCGACGCCTTTGAACAGAGGCAGCACCAGCACGTCACCCGTATCATCGAATCCATCCACACTCCATTCCATCTTATCGCCGGAGCGGCCGATTCCGTTCCGCTATACAAAGGATTGCGCGGAAGAATCCCTACTTCAAGGGCAATCCTCATCATTTGTCGCACTAGAAAACCGGTCATTTCGACCGATTCCCGCCAATCCTATGGCCAGAATGGTCAGGAGTGGTGAGGGGAAGGGGAGCCAGCCTTTCTCATCGGCCACATCGATCTGCACGACATCACCGGGAATCGGCTGGTGGACAACTTGGGAGGCGTCGATGACCCGTTTCTGGTAGTGCAGCGCAAAGGTGCCGCCGGGCTTCAGCGAGAGGTTGCCGGCAGGAAAGGTGACATGGCTCTGATTGGTCGCGTTGACGGAGAAGTTCTCCGACTGCCACAACACCTCCATGGTGTCCTCGAACACGTACTGGATGCTCGCGTTCTCGGTCGAAGCGTGACCATCATTGCGCACATCCAGAGTCAACTGCTCGCCGTCGAAGACCAGCGAGGAGACGTTCAGGCGGGCCCGCCAGTACCAGACGTTCTCGATCAGATACTGCATCACCTCCAGTTCGACCGACAGCCGGCTGGACAGCGATTCCACGGTCCCGAGCAGGAACTGCTCGTCGTCGGTCTCGAAGGTGAAGGTCGGATAGCCCATTACGCCGTAGCCGTAGTCGCGACTCGTCCCGTGCGTCGGATAGATGCCGGCGTTGGCGTTGCGCACCGGCAGATCGGCGTCGATGGTCTCGTGGATGGTGTCGCGGATGTGCTCGTACAACTCCCAGTCGGGCGGCATGTCGCCGGTGAAGCCCCACGGATAGGCGAGGATCCAGGTGCCGGTGTGCATCGTCACGTAGAGGTCGGCGTCGGCCATGTACTCGGCCATGTAATCGGCGTTGTTGCGGGTCTCGGGCTCGCTGAACGGGCCGCTTCCAGACGCCGTCTCATCGGTCGTCCAATGGTGGTCGTAGTTGCGGTTCAGGTCGACTTGATTCATGTTCCAGCGGGTATCGGCGTCGTTGCCGTCGGCATTCAGAAGAATCAACACATGGATCTCGGTGTTCTGAAGCACCTCCACCGCTGCCTCGTCACCGCCCAACCACGCCTCGATGTAGTGCTCGGCGACCAGGAACGCGAGTTCGGTGCCCAGATGCTCGTTGCCGTGATGGCCGCCGTCGATGTACACCTTCTCCTTCGGCGTGCCATCCGGCTTGCTGTCGTTCGACCAGTCGCTGATCTGAACGACCCACTGCTGCCGACCGAGGATCGTCGGACCGGCGGTCAGCAGCCGGACGATCTCGGAGTGGTCGGACTCCCACGACTGCATGTCGTAGGTCAGGGTCGAATAGGTGTGGTACCAGTGCTCTTGGAGCAGGTCGGGCTGCTGAGCGACGGCTGCTGGTGCAGGGTCGATGGACGCCGGCGCGATACCGCTGGCTGGCAGCACGGTAGCCGCGAGCAGGACGGCTGTGAACAGCACGGCTGCTCGCGTGCATCCGGCCGCTTGCGTCGCGCGCATCGGCTGGATGCAGGGCGTGGTCGGCGAAAACCTTCGCATCCACCCCACCGTTCTCAGTCGCGGGCTCTCGGGTGGTCGGCGATGAGGTGGGGCTGGCACCTCGGTGCCGTGGTAGAGGGTCGCTCCCATTCAGCGGTCGAGCAGGTGGGCGAGCAAGAGCGGCAGCACTATGGTCGCGTCCGACTCGATGACGAAGCGCGGCGTGTCGACAGCCGTCTTCTCCCAACTGATCTTCTCGGACGGTGGCGCGCCCGAGTAGCCGCCGTACGACGGCCGTGATTCGGATATCTGGGCGAACCACGCCCAGAGCGGCACCGCTTCGCCGAGGTCCTGGCGGAGCATCGGCACGACGCTGATGGCGAAGTCGCCGGCGATGCCGCCGCCGACCTGCAGGAAGCCGGCTGGCCGTGTATCGGAGCGGTACCAGTCGGCCAGTGCCGACATCTCGTCGAAGCCGGTCGTGATGGTGCCGCTTCCAATCGTCCCCTGAATGGTTCGAGCGGCGATGATGTTGCCGAGGGTCGAGTCCTCGAAGCCGGGACAGAACAACGCCGTTCCACACTCGGCCGCGGCGACCAGCCACGAATCGGTGACTTTTCCACCGCATTGTCCGCCTTCGTCCAACGCCAGGCCGGTTGCCAGATCCTTCAGAAGGTCGACCGGTCGAATCGGCCTCACACCGCCAGCGTCGTTGGAGCGCGCCTCCAGATGATCGAGCATCGCCGCTTCGGCTTCTCGGATGACGGCCTCGGGAATCGCCACGTCGGTGACTCGGTTCAGGCCTCTAGCCAGCAGGTCGGCGTCGTCCTCTGGCGTCGCCGACCGCCAGTCCGGGATCGCCTCGTAGCGGTCGCGACCGATCAGCGCGAACAGATCCTCTTCGAGATTCGCGCCCGTGCAACAGATCGCATCGATGTGGCCGGCTCGTATCGCTGCTGCCAGGGTCCGGCCTATTCCGGCTGTCGACATAGCGCCGGCCAGTGTCAGCATCAGTCGTCCGCCGTCGTCGAGGAAGGTGGTGAGAGAGCGGGCGCAGCGGGCCAGTTCGCCGGCGTTGAAGTGGTGGAATTCGTCGTCGATGAATCTTCTGATCCCCATAACTGACACCTTCCCCGCACGCCTCATTCTCGACCCATCACAGCCTTTCACCCGTCGTTGACGAAGCGTTCGATGCTTTGCCGTCGTACCAGTCGGAGCGTCGGCACAGCGGCCGTGAGTCGGTCGTGGATGCGGTCCGCCACGGCG
>CAUZSY010000095.1:0-6540 GCA_963582725.1 Candidatus Thalassarchaeaceae archaeon | reverse complement strand
GGCAACTGGCCGCCGCACCCATTCACAGCCGACTAGGAGCCGCCTATCTCGATGCGATGCGGGCCGCTGGCAATTACGCGTTCGCCAATCGCAGCGCTCTTACCGAGAGACTTCGAGGTGTCCTTCGGCGCGAGACCGGGGTCGACGGTGAGGTAGAGGTCGTCTACGACGTCTGCCACAACATCGCCAAGGTCGAGGAGCATGTGGTGGACGGCCGGTCGTGCACCTGCTGCGTGCACCGCAAGGGCGCGACGAGAGCGCTGGGAGGCGACCATCCGGAACTCGCATCGAGGTTCGCAGCCTCGGGCCAGCCGGTGCTGGTGCCGGGCGACATGGGAACCGCCTCTTGGGTGCTGGCCGGACCGAAGCGCGGCGCCAACCGAGCCTTCGCCTCCTCCTGCCACGGCGCGGGCCGGGCGATGTCGCGCAAGGCGGCGCGGGACAGCATCGACTCCGGTGACCTGCTCAGACGACTGGAGGCGAGCGGAGTGCACGTGCATGCGAGGACTCCGAACGTGTTGACCGAGGAGGCGCCCGACGCCTACAAGGACGTCGACGAGGTCATCCGACTGACCGAGCAGGCGGGACTGGCCAGACCGGTCGCGAGGCTCAGACCGTTCCTCGTCATCAAGGGCTGACAAGAGATTCGGAGCGCCCGAATCGACCCATCAAACTAGTCGTCCATCCATCTGACACCCGCACCCGACGGGTCCGATGGGACTTGTCATGATCGGAGAACCGCAAGGAAGCAGATTCAGGACTTCGCCTTGTATTCGAGGACGACGACCTCGCCTTCCACCAGTTCGTGGACGCCGTACTCCTCGCTGATGACGAAATCGCCGGCATCGTACGCCGCCTGACTCGCATAGAGCCGCATGACGATCTCGTGCCCGTCATCGACCACCTCGTCCATCAGATGCGTGGAATCAAAGGGTTGCTCCCATATCGAGAAGAAGTTGCCGAGCGTCGGTGACGCTTCGAACGGAGTCTCGATGTGGAGAAGACCGGTGTCGTCGTGCGTGTGCACGGCCCGCATGCCGGAAGAGCAGCCCTTTCCGTTGATGCCGATCTCAGCCGGCACATCGACCTCTCGTCCGTCGATGTAGACATGGATCTCCGCGTGGCCGTGCTGGACCAGTTCGTTGTGACCGGCGAGACAGATGCCGAGAATCCTCTCGTTCTCGGTCGTGGTGAGCGCGTCCGGTGACAGCATGATGACCAGGATGAACACAACCGTCATGCCCGCGGCACCTCCGAGCAACCACTTCTCGGCTGACATCGATGACAGCCAGATGAGAGAGCGTTTTCAACCACTCCCCTCCGCACACTCTGATGCCGCTCGTCATCGGCCCACCCGCTTGGTGGTCGGAAGCGAAACGGTCTATCCGTGCCTCTGACCAGTTGCTAGGCGCCGTCATCGACCGTCACGAGGAACCGCCTCTACGAGGTGCTGGCGACATCGTCGCGACGCTGATGAACTCGATAGTGGGCCAGCAGATATCGGGCGCTGCTGCGGCCGCCATCAAGGGACGCCTAATGACAGCGCTCGGCGGTGTGTTCGAGCACTCCAGGATGGAGCCACTCGACGCCGAGGCGATGAGAGCGGTCGGCCTGTCACGATCGAAGGCGCGTTACCTGAGACGTCTGGCGGCCGAGGCGGAGGCGCTGCACGCCTTCGACTGGAGCGCCGCGACGGAGCAGCAGGTAGAGCAGCGGCTGCTGGCGCTGCCCGGCGTCGGTCCGTGGACGCTGCACATGGTCCGCATCTTCGCACTGCTCGAACCGGACGTCTACCCGCTCGGCGACATCGGAGTCGTCCGGGCGGTCGAGCAGATGCACGCAGGAGGTGAGCGGTTGGAGATGGAGGAACTTGGGAGAATCGGTGAGGCGTGGCGACCGTGGAGGACATGCGCCACCTGGTACCTCTGGCGGCTGCGCGACGCCGATCCGATCGAGTACTGAGGCGAATCACATGACGAAGCCGCGTTTCGGCTGGTTCGGAATCGACGGGGCGGCGCCGGTCTGAACCCCGTCCGCCTCCTCCATGATGATGGTCAGGAGGGTGTGGACGAGTTTTCGCAGCTCGTCGACCTCGCCCTGCAACTTGTGCATCTCATCGTCACCTACAACCTCACCGATACGCGAAACCCGCGCCTCCACAACCATGCTCAATCCCATCCGAGGACTTCGCCCTCGAGCGCTTCGTCCCGATTTCGGAGTCTATAAATGAGTGGGCTGTGAGGGAGACCTCGTTCCGTTTCTCAGACTGTCCGATAACAGCCGAAGGACATCCAGCGCGCTGTGGGAGAGATCTTCTGGCCGATGTGGCCAGATCATGCATCGTTCGAGTCTGCGACTGGCTCCGCGGAGCCCTTCAGCCGGGCCGGGGCAGCTTCCGACTCTGGTTCGGATGATTCTTCCGAGGCCTGTTCGGCAGTCGGTGGCTCCGGCGCCGTCGCGGTGCTGTGATTCGATACTATCTGGGCGATAGACCAGCCACCGGCCCGGTACTGTTCGATGCGAGCCGCGTTCCAGTCGTCCGGCAGCATGGTCAGCGCCTCGGCCACCTCTTCGCTGACATGCTCGGCCGGCGGTGGTGGCGGCGTGCCGGTGACCAGTGCCTCCTCGACCCACTCGGCCTCCTCCTCCCACTCGTCCTCGCCCTTACGCTGCAGCACGAGGATGACCGTGATCGCGATCACGGTCATGACCACCAGAGCGATGCCGCCCAGCACGGCGGTGCTGCTGAGTGAGCCGGCGGCGCCCTCGCTCACCGACTGGACCTGGATGCCGGATATCCTCTCCGTGCGGTCGAAATCGCCATCGATGACGAGGTGCAGGTCTGGCTCTCCGTCGGTCCATGCTTCCCACTGGAATGTGTGCGTGACACCCGTGTCGCCGGGTCCGAACATGAATTCTCTCGAATCTCCGGCGACCCATGTGCCGTCCGCCAGCCGCTCGGCGACAAGCGCCGTGATGTTGCCCGGGCGCAGACCGAGGTTGTCCATCGTCACATCGATGCGGACCAGTTGACCGACGTGCGGGAACCTCGGGCTCGACTCGATCGAATCGAGCACAGGCACGAACTCGATCAGTCTGAGGGTCGGCACGCGCGGTGAATCCTCCGTGCCGGTGCCGACCAGTTGATTGCCGGCCCGGTCGCTGGCGACGAACCAGATGGCGATCTGGTCGCCCTCGGCGAGAGCCGTCCCAGCAGCGGGAGACATGTCGAACGAACCTTCGTGCAGATGGTCGGCGCCATCGGTCGAGGTGCGCCGGATCGTGTCATCGCCACCGCTGCCGGGGATCGGCAGGCCGTTTCGCAGGTACACCCAGTGCACCTCGAGGTCGCCGTCCGGCATGCCGCCGTCGTCCTCGACGACGACCTGGACGCGGACCTCGTGCAGACGGTCGGACTCCAACAGGGTCAGGGAGCCGGTCGGGTAGCGAGATGCATCGAAGACGATCTGCGGCGAGGTGCTGTCGACCACCAGTTCGACGCTCTCGTCGACCTCCGACATTCCTTCACCGGGAACATCGAGCACGATGAGGGTGACCGGGACGGTCGGTGTGAGTGGGGTTCTGGAGGGCAGGACCAAGGGCACTTCGAACGATGAGTCGGAAGCCACCTCGTTGGCCGCTTCGATGATCGATGAATCGCTGAACATGACCGACGCTGAAACGCGCAGACCGTCGGGGATCGATTCGAGGATCGCGCCGCTGCCGGCGTAGACCACTTGACCGGATATGGCGATCTCATCGCCTTGCCGCACGGCGATCGATATACCGCTTGGGTCGGTGACCGGAGGTGTCAGGTCCTCCACCAGAGTCGGTATCGCTGACAATCGGTTGTCGATGGTCCAAGCGAGTTCGCCGATGTGGTTGACGTTCTGCACGACCTCCTCGTCGTCGACTATCTCGATGCCAGGTTGGCAGATCGAGGCATTCGCGTCCGGCATCGGCCACGACCAGAGCACAATAAAGTCGATCTCGACTCTCGAAACCTCTTCGTCGACTGCCGATATGCGTGCTGCCGAGACGAACAGATGGCTGCCGTTCGCCGTTTCCAGCACGTCCTGTCGCGGATCGTAGGTGAACACGCCGAGCGGTGCCAGGTTTTCGCCACACAGTTTGACCTCTATCTCGTCCAGCGTCGTGACGCCGTTGCGGTCCGAGATCTCCATCGACAGGGTGTGCATCTGACCGGCCAGCAGATAGCCTTCGACGCTGTCGAGATCGAGTCCCTCGGCCAGCAGAGTGGTCGGCTCGTTGCTGGCGATGAACAGAGTGGCCCAGTCGGCCATGAATCCTGGAGCACCACCGGTACCGCCCTCCTGATAGGTCAGACCAGCCCAGTCGGTGCCTTCAACGAACAGGCTGACCCGATCGTTGAATGCCAACTGAGACACCTGGATGGGCGGGAATGTGACCTGCTGGTCGCCCGGCTGGCCATCGCTCAGTGATGCCTGCACAGAGTCGTACTCATCAGGGTCCGGCTCACCGTCATGGTCGTCGTCATCAATCGCCTCGCGCCAGTAGCGGAGAGTGACGTGCTCGGCTCTGGCCAGATCGTCACCAATGGTGGCGTGCACGACCAGCGGGCTGGATGGATCCCAGACGAATCCGTTAGCATCGAGCAGTCCGAACGAGGTGGTGACCTGCAGGAGGCTGGTGCTCGGCGCCATCGAGTCGGGCACCATCTCGTACATCGGGTGGAGGAACGTCGAATCCTCGGCCCCGGTCGAGCCGTTCGCCGGACCGACCCGCGGCAGCAGCGTCGTGACATCGATGACGCCGGTCGCTGCCGGCAACTGGACCAATCCAGAGAAGATGCCGGCCTCGGTCGCGTTCATCGCGATCGACTGACCGTCCAACTCGATGCCGGCCGAGAAGGCGTCCATGGCCGGCCGTCGGCCTGCTGTGTTCTGGAATCGAACCGAGCCTTCGACATGAACGGTCGAGCCGGCCCGGACCGGCAGCGGATAATCCGGCGAGAACGGATTCGACAAGGTCCGACCGAACGAGTCCATGACGACGAAGCCGTCGATCTCGAGATCGTTCTCGACCGCCTGGGCGCCTAATCCACCGCTCTGAGCGTAGGCCGGTGCGATGCCCTCTCCTTGCGCATCGAGAGCGTTCACCATCCAGTCGATGGTCGCGACGTCGTCCCAGTTCCAGAGCACCTCGAAGGTCCAGTCCACGACGAGGTCGGTGAAGCCGTTGGCTCCCGGCATCTCGCTGACCGAAGAGGCGGACGGCACCAGCCTGACCTGCACCGCGCCACCGGTCTGCGAGAAGGTCGCTGAGGAGAGATCGGAAGTGGCGTCGAGCACGAACTCGATCTGACTGCCGTCGCTGCCGTCACCGCGCAGCACGATCGAGTCGATCTGCGTGTTGTCGGTCAGGTGATGATGCGAGGTGGTGATGTGAACCAGTTCGCCATCCGGGTACAGAGTCGTCGGAGGAGTGAATGGGAGGTTGGTGATGATCAGTTCGTGATAGACTCCCCCAGCAATCGAGACGGCTCCCGCATCGGCTCGCACGGTCGTCGGGATGGTCACCGTCGGAGGTGGATTCGAGCCGATAACAGCGGCATGGTAGTCGGACAACTGCGTCGTGATGCCGGTAACGTTGTCGATCAACTCGTAGCCGAAGGTGGCTGAAGTGAGCCGGACCGTCTGGGATTCGGAGACGTCGAGCGTCAGGGTGATCTCGCGCCACGACCGTCCGGTCTGCGGGTCGGTGTGGCTGCCCGCCGTCTGGGCGATCGCCTGCAGTGCCGCCGCAGTCAGCAGCACATCGCTGGCGGCCGAGCCGTTCGCCACCGTGCCGAGTGACACGCCGGCGATCTCGACATCTACGTCGGTGGTGAAGGTCTCGCCGAGCGGCGCGATGGTGATCAGGCCGTTCATCAGCGTCGCGTCGGCCGGGATCAGCACCTCGATGTCGGCCGATGTCGAACGGGAGAAGCCGCTGTGCGTATACGCCTGCATCGAGCCGGAACTGCCAGAGTTGCCGTTGCTGCCTGCGCTGCCGGTGCCGTAGGCTGAACCGGCTCCGCCGCCGTTGCCGGCGCGGGTGTCGCCGTTCATCGAGAGCAGCAGAAGCGTCGGATTGTTCTGAGCGTCGCCGAGCAGGATTCGACCTCCTGCGCCGCCGCCACCTCCATCGCCGCCATCGTACATGCCGATGCCGATGCCGTTCTGCTGACCGTTCGCCCCGTTGCCTCCGTCGCCGCCGTGCGCATCGATCTGATTGCCGTTGCCAAGCATTATCGATGTCGCTTCGAGATGGATGGAGCCGCCGCTGCCGCCACCCGCTCCCGGGCCGCCCGGGCCGGTGCCGGTGGCCGGTGCTGCGCCGCCGGTTCCGTCGGCGCCGTGAGCCTGCAATGTGCCATTGATCCAGATCATGTTGGCGACAATATGGATGAAGCCGCCGCCGCCACCGCCCGAGGCCGAATAGACGTTCGTCGATGTAATGTCGCCGCCGCTGGAGCCGGTCTCGTTGGCGTCCCCATAGGCGATGCCGGCATTGCCG
>CAUZSY010000094.1:0-6603 GCA_963582725.1 Candidatus Thalassarchaeaceae archaeon | reverse complement strand
CGATGACATCCATCAGGATGACGGAACCGGCCGCCCCACGGTCGGCTGCGACGACCGCCTCGGCCATCCAGTGCAGTCGCCTGAATAACGCCTGTCTGCCTCCAGACAGCAGTTCGATCCTCGTCTCTCGTCCGTCACGATCGGTGAATGTGGTCATGCTGCCTGCGCGGTCGAGCGTCACTCTGCCGATGTGATCGGGGATCTCCATCAGCCAGCGGTCCAGGTGCATCTGCATATCCCGGATTGCCGCGGCGGACAGGTATCCGCTCAGTGGACTATTCAATTCCTCTCTGCGAAAGGGGTCATAGTAGGCGAGCGGGAGGACCAACGCCAGCACCGCCCTGGTCGCGTTGATGCCCGACAAGAGCGGGGTGTGGTTGAGGAATTCTCCCCCTTCGAACAGTTCGCTGGTCGCTGCGGGCTGCTCGGTGAAGCGCTTCCGTATCCTCAGCCCTTCGTCGCCCGCGGTGAATTCGAGGTCGATGACGGCGTCCTGACCCGGCAGGCCGCCAGACCTGATTCGGTAGACCTCTCCATCGCGTTCGTCGGTGGTCAGGGCGTCTCTGATGGCTCTCAGGACGCTGGTCTTGCCGCTGCCGTTGGGGCCGTGGATGATGGTCAGTCCGCCGGTGAAATCGAAGCACAACTCTGCCTCGAAGGCACGGTAGTCGCTCAGGCGCATCCGGTCTATCCTCTGGAGCGCCACGCGCTCACCTCCATGCACCTTCCTCCTGCCCACCGGTGACCTATGCCGGGTGACTCCCTTGGTGCCTCCTCGTACGGGTCGGTTCCGTTTTGACGGACATGCGGACTGTTCCTCGTCGCGGTACTTGAAGCAGGAGCATTCGCTCTCAGCCGTGGTGTCCCGACATCGGGAACTAATGGAGGCGGCCTCGATTTCTGCTGGCGCGGCTGTCACTCGGACTCGACGGACGGTGGGTCGAGTGGAATCGCTGAGACCAATCGGCGAATCTCGTCGCGTCGGGCTCGGAATTCGTCGAGACCTTGGAGGTGCGGGTCTTCTATGCCCCAGTCCTCATCGATCGGAATAGTTGGGCTGGAGGCGCCGCAGCCCATGCTGATGACCCGGTCGAAGTCGGCCGCGTCGAAGTCGTCGATGCTCTTCGGCAGATGCTCTGAGATGTCGATGCCGATCTCGGCCAGCGCTTCGACGGCGTTCTCGCTGATGGTATCCTCGTTCACGCTGATACCGGCGCTCGCCGCTCGATGACCGAGCGTCCGCGCGACGCCCTCGGCCATCTGGCTGCGGCAGGTGTTGCCGACACAGACGAAGAGCAGTCGCACGGACCGGGGCTGCCGGCGCTCGCTATTCAATACTCGGAACGACGCCAGCCAGTCCGCCGGTCCGGCGCCGGGCACGGCAGCCCCGGGGTCGGCCCGCGAACGCGGATTGAAGTACGCCGCTCCGGTCGCTGACCCGACGCACATGACCGACTCTCCCATCTCGCATCACGACCCGTCCGACGAAGCCGCCAAGAACGGTGGAAAGAGCGGTGCCGAGGGTGGTCCCGGAGGCGGTGGCGAGAGCGGTCCCGGAGGCGGAGGCGAGAGCGGTGCCGCAGGCGGAGGCGGTGCTGGGCCTGGACCTGCCGATGCGGCCGATTCGGCAGCGACGGAGCAGCAGAAGCAGCAGATGGAGCAGCAGTACCAGCAGATGCGTCGTAAGATGCGCATCGACCAGCTTCGAGAGCAGGTCGAGTACAAGATCATGGTTCTCAGCGGCAAGGGCGGCGTCGGCAAGACGACGGTGGCCACCGGACTGGCGCTGGCGCTGGCACGTTCCGGCAAGAAGGTCGGACTGCTCGACATCGACATCACCGGACCCAATGTGCCGAAGATGCTCGGAGTCACCGATGTGGACCTGCACGTCGAGGACGGTCAGATCCATCCAGCCATCGGGCCGCATGGCGTCAAGGTGATCTCGATGGCCTTCCTGCTCGATGACCCCGACAAGCCGGTCATCTGGCGCGGCCCGATCAAGCTCGGCGCGATCCAGCAGTTCATCGGTGACGTCGCCTGGGGACAGTTGGACGCCCTCATCATCGACTTCCCCCCCGGTACCTCGGATGAACCACTGACCGTCGCCCAGTCACTGCCTGACATGGATGGCATAGTCATCGTCACGACCCCTCAGGAGGTGGCACTGCTCGATTCGCGTAAGAGCATCAACTTCGCCAAGACGCTGCAGCTGCCGGTGCTCGGCGTCGTCGAGAACATGAGCGGCTACACCCTGCAGGGCGTCGCCAAGGACGCCGAGGGGGCGCCGCTAGCCGACGCTGTCATCGAGGTGGTCGGTCCGAGGGACGCTCTCATCGAGACGACGACTGGCGCCGATGGCGAGTGGAGCGTCACGCTGGACATCTTCAAGCGCGGCGGCGGCGAAGATGCGGCGGCCGACATGGAGGTGCCGTTCCTCGGCCGGCTGCCGTTCGACCCGGGCTTCGTTTCCGGCGGCGATGACGGTGTTCACCGCATCATCGCCGAGCCTGACGGCGAGGCGGCTCGCGCCTTCGAAGGTGTCGTCGAGCGACTGCTCGAACAGTTGCAGGCCGGGAAAGACGCTGCCTCGATCAAGATCATTTAGATTCGCAGTCCTGGGGAGAGAATCTCTTCCGTTTGAACGACACCCGGAATGGTTGCTCGCGTATGAGCGAGAGGGGGGTTGTGTGTTGACTGGGCTGGTCAAGGCACGTTCGTCCGTTCGCTTGAGCCAGTGGGAGCAGACGAGCCCGAAGGGGACCCGATAGGGGCGGAGGTGATCAGGCGGCGATGCCGAGCATCCGGTCGAGGGCGAGCAGGGCTGAATCGGCGGTATCCTTTTCGACGCTGATGATGTTGCGATATTCGCCGTTGACCATGTCTTCGAGCAGGTCGGCGAGGAAGGCGGGATGGATCATGTACATCGTCGAACAGGGGCAGACCGTACCGTCGAGGCAGCGGATGTCCTTGTCGGGATAGGTGGCATCGAGTCGCTGAACGAGGTGGATCTCGGTGCCGACGCCGATGACGCTGCCGGCCGGCGCATCGTGACAGAACGAGCGGATCCGCTCGGTCGAGCCGGACGAATCGGCCGCATCGACGACCTGCCGTGTGCATTCCGGATGGACGACCACCAGGGCGTCCGGCTCGTCGGCTCGAAGCTCGTCGATCTGCTGAGTGGTGAATCGCAGGTGGACCGAGCAGTAACCGTACCACAGCACCAGTCGAGCATCGTCTAAGGCGTCCAGATCACACTCTTCGCGCGGGTTCCAGACGACCATCTGATGCTCTTCCATCCCCATCGCCAGACCGGTGTTACGGCCGAGGTGCTGGTCCGGGAAGAACAGCACCTTGCCCTCGCTGCCGGCCCTCGCCAACGCCCATTCGAGCACACCTCGAGCATTGGTGGAGGTGCAGACCACGCCACCGTGTTCGCCGACGAACGCCTTCAGGTCGGCGGCGCTGTTCATGTAGGTCACGGGCACGAGGAACGACTCTCCCTCCGCCGCCTCCTCCTCGGGGTCATCTCTCTCCGCCGGATCATCCAACCCGGTCTCCTCCAGAATGATCTCCCACGCCTCCTCGACCTCTTCGAGGGTCGCCATGTCGGCCATCGAACAGCCGGCCCTGGTGTTCGGCATCATCACCGTCTGGTTCGGTCGCGTCAGGATGTCTGCGCTCTCGGCCATGAAGTGGACGCCGCAGAAGACGATGAGTTCGGCGTCGCTCTTCGCGGCCAACTCCGACAGCAGGAAGGAGTCGCCGGTCGCGTCGGCGTGTTCGACGATGCCGTCGCGCTGATAGTGATGACCGAGAATCATCAACCGGTCGCCAAGTTCTCGCCTCGCCGCGAGGATGCGGTCTCTGGTATCTGCATCGCTCTCAGCAGTGGGCAATGCACAGACCGTCTGCGGCAGTTCGAGCGTCACTCGCTGACCCGGCCTCAGCGGCGAGTGCAACCGCTTTCAATGCATGGTCATGTCGCAGCGCGTGGTCGAGGGCACGCCGACATGGGTCGCAGCCGAGGTTCTGCACATCGGCGCCGAGGCGGTGGCTACGGCCGGCCGGTGGCTGGATGGCGACGCGATTCTCAAGGAACGGCGTCCGCGCGGCTATCGACATCCATCGCTGGATCGCCGTCTGAGCTCCGCTCGGCTGACCGCGGAGGCGCGCATCCTGAGCCGGCTCGCCGCCTCTCCGCTGCCGGTTCCGACACTGCTAGCGATCGATGCCGAGGCGGGCTGGATGATCCAGTCTCGGATGCCAGGGGTGCCGCTGTTCGATCCGCTGCGGGGCGCTGCTGATGCGCCGCTCGGCGACAGCGCTCGTTCGAAGCCGATGTTCACCTCCCTCGGCTGCTTCATCCGGGCGCTGCACCGGCGTGCCGTCAGCCATGGCGATCTGACCACTCACAACATCCTCTGGTGTCCGGAAGCCGGCCTGTCGCTGGTCGACTTCGGGCTCGGCCGGCTGTCACCGGAACTGGAGATCTGCGGCCTCGACCTGCAGGTCCTGTCCGAGTGCCTGTCGGCCAGTCATCCCGACCACGAAGGCGCGATGCAGGCGGTGCTGGAGGGCTACACCGATGACGGCTCCGAGGTGGCGTTCTCACAGCCGTCGGATTCGACAACGGTAGCGGACGACGCCGGTGGAGGGGCCGCAGAGGCCGGCTCTCCGGTCGGTGGTGCGCCGGCCCATTCGGCGGCCGAGGTGGTCGCTCGCTTCGAGGCGATCCGCGGTCGCGTCCGGTACCACGGGTGATCCTATGAATATCCTGTTCGCGACCGCCAATCCGGGCAAGCTGCGCGAGGTTCGCGGTCGTCTCGAACCGCTCGGTCACAGCGTCGAGCTGCTGTCCTCGCGGGCTCCCGATGCGACTCTGATCGAGCCTCAGGCCGACGATCTGCGAATCGTTTGCGAAGCGAAACTGGCGCAGGCGTTGACGCATGTCCAGCGCATCGGGCTCGCCGCCGAAGCGGTCGATGCGGTGCTGGTCGAGGACGCCGGTCTGTTCATCGACTCGCTCGGCGGCTTCCCTGGCGTCTATTCCGCTTTCGTGCATGGCACCGTCGGCCTGACTGGAGTGCTTCGCCTGATGCGGCCGTTCGAAGCCTCGGAGCGGACCGCCGCCTTCCGATGCGTCATCGGTCTGGCGACGGATGCGGGCGTCAGCCTGCACGAGGGCGAGTGCACGGGTCGGATCACCGAGATGGAACGGGGAGCAGGTGGTTTCGGTTATGACCCGATATTCGTCCCGGATGGGGTCGATTCGACATTCGCCGAGATGAGCGATGAAGAGAAGATGTCGATGTCACATAGAGGTCGGGCGCTCGACGCGCTGCAAGCATCGCTGGTCGCTGCCGATTCGTGAATACAGGCTCGCGTGTGTGACCGTCACGGTCAAGTCGAGCGTTGCCGTCGTCGCGTACGGAGGGAAAGGCGACGGGTTCGTTCAAGCGTCTACTGCTCTACATCGTGGTCGCTGTCGGCGGTCTCGGATTCCTCTCCTTCCAAGGTGGTCTGACGCCACTCTGGCAAGGCCTGTACGGGGCTGGACTGCTGGCCCTGTTCGCCACTCTGCTGTTCACCGGTGGCGACAGCATGCCACCACCGCCTCGTCCAGGTCGCATCTCGATGCCAGCATCGCTCGACGTCTCGGTGGCAGCCGTCGACGACCTGCCTACGCCGGTGCACGAGGACGAGGGCGCGGCTGGCGAGCGGGCCGCCAAACTGGCGCGCAGCCGCGGCATCGATGTGGAGAGCGAGGAGGAGGTCTTCGTCGAGTCGGCCGAAGAGCTGGTCGAGGTCGAGGTCGAGGTCGAGGCCGATAAGGTCCACGAAGCGGAGGAATACATCGTCGAAGTCGATGTCGAGTCGATGCTGCAGACTGAGATCGAACAGACGATCGGCCAGCGTCGGGCCCAGTACGGTGAGATCAGGGAGCGCATCGAGCGGCGACGCAGGACCCAGTTGGCCCGCATCCGGGCAGATGCTGCGAAGGCGTTCTCGCAGTTCGAGGAGCGTGAGGATATCGCCGGTCTGCTGGCCCAGCCGGATCACGGTCTGACCGTGCTGGAGGAGCCTGAGTCGCCCGATGTGGGCCGGCAGTACGGCATCGTGTTCATCAGGTTGGACGAGACCCGCATCCTGCGCCTCCGGGTGCCTCTGGACGAGGGGTTCCGCATCGCTGAGGATCCGAGCGCGAAGTTGCCCGGCGAACTGATGCGGGTCGGTGACATGCGTCAGCTGGACCTGCCCTCCGTGCCGCTGCCGGAGGGTCTGCCACCGCCTCCCGATCTGTCCGACCTGCCACCACCGCCGGCAGCCGCCGACCTTCCTCCACCTCCAGGTGCTGTCGGCCTACCACCGCCACCGGGTTCTGCCGATCTGCCGCCGCCTCCAGGCGACCTGCCGCCGCCGCCCCGGCCCAAGCATCGATGATTCAGCTGTTCGGCCCCGGCTCGTCGGATGGCCGCGGAATGACAACCGAACCGCTGCTCCGAGCCGCTTTCTCGCCACGCGGCTGCACCTGCCAGCCGACGGTCCGCGACGATGATTCAGATCGGGTTCGACCGAGATCTGCACGCGGCTCGGCCCCAGGAC
>CAUZSY010000093.1:0-6610 GCA_963582725.1 Candidatus Thalassarchaeaceae archaeon | reverse complement strand
AGCCATATTGATAAGCGGCAACGAGTCCCCTGAAGCGTTCGTCAGAAGGACGACAGGATGGTTGAGTCATGTTCTGTCCCGAGTGCGGCACCCTCTCTTTTCCCGACCCCAACGACTGGATGAAGTGTCCGAATCATGCATGTGGTTACGAAGGCGACATCAAGGGCGATGACGGCACCGGCGGAACGATGCTCGACCCTCAGACCGGCGAGACGATCGACCTGACATCGGCGATGTCGAGCACCAAGGCCTCCAGCCTGAAGCATCTGACCGAAGTCATCGAAGAGGTCGGGGCGCGCGGTGTCCTGACCACGGGCAGTCTGATGTGTCCGAAGTGTGATTCCATATCGATCTTCGTCGAGCTCCGACAGACCCGTGCGAGCGATGAGCCGGAGACCAAGATCGGCACCTGTGCCGATTGCGGACACGTGTTCCGAGACTACGCCTGAATCACTGGCACGGCATGCCTGCGCGCCTTCGGCGCGCGCCGACGCCATGCCGAAGCCTTTTGAGCCGCCCCCACGGCAACCAACGACATCAGACGACGTGGAGGAGATGGTAGATGCTGCAATTGACGATCAAACCAGAGGTGATGCGAACCATCGTCGACATCCTGAGCACCATCGTCGAGGAAGCGCGCATCGTGTTCGACGAGACGAAGATGCTGGTCCGCGTGGTCGATGCCTCACATGTCGCCCTGATCGAGATGGAGGTCGATTCGGCAGCGTTCGAGGCGTGGAACGCCGACGACACGATACTCGGCCTCGAACTGCAGAAACTGCGCGACCTCGTCAGCCTCGCAGGCAGTGACGATCTGATCGACTTCACCTACGATGAAGCGCTCGGCAGCGTCAACATCGTCGTCGGCGAGGTCGACCGGACCATCCGACCGCTCGACCACTCGCTGATGAAGGATCCTCGCGTGCCGGACCTCGAGCTGAAGAACAAGGTGACCATCCAGACATCGAAGCTGAATCGAGCATTGAAGGCGGCCAAGCAGGTCGGCGATCTGGTCACCCTGTCGCTCGACCGGCAGCAGTTCAGCCTGCATGTGTCGAACGATCAGGACAGCGTCACCGTTTCGCACGAGGCCGGTCAGTTGGAGGCGCTCGAATGCGATTCCCCGGTCAAGAGCACATACAGCATCGGCTATCTCGCCCAGATGGTGGCTCGCGTCGATGGCATAACCGAATCGATCGATGTGCTTTTCGACGACAAGATGCCGCTGCGGATGGAGTTCACCTTCGCCGACGGCTGCGGCCGGATGGTGTACTTCCTAGCACCCCGAATTGAAGACGCCTGACGCCGGAGGCGGGGCACATGCAGGCTGAGCCGCGGGTCCGCGTCATCATCCCCAGCCTCGCCAACGCCGAGGAACTAGGCACAGCTCTCGAAGGGCTGGCGAACCAGACCTGGCGGGGCGACTACGGCGTTGTCTGCGTCGGACCCGCCGACGATGCCGGTGCAGCTGTCGCGGTGGCGCATGGGGCGGTGTGGATCGATGATGAGGGCAGTCGGACCCGGGCAGACGCCTGCAACGTCGCTCTGGGGGTGGTAGACTGCGATCTCGTCCTGTTCACCGACGACGACGTCTGGGTGGAGCCCGACTGGGTCGAGAAGCTGGTGCGCTGGTTCGAGCGCGACGAGGTGGCGGCGGTCGGCGGACCGAACTTCGCACCGCCCGACGCGCGATCGACGTTCTGGCAACGGGTCATCGATGTCACGTTCTGCTCGCGCTGGGTGACGGCCGGCACCAACTACGGCAACCGCGGCAAGGAACCGTTGGAGCCGGCCGAGCAGCTGCCTGGCGTCAATGCAGCATATCGGAAGTCTGTGCTCGATGAGGTCGGCGGTTTCGATGCGGGAGCGATCGGCTGCGAGGACGCGATGCTCGATCACAGGATCGAACAGGCCGGTCATCGGCTGTGGACCGACAGGGAGGCCATCATGTGGCATCGTCGCCGCGATCCGGCCCGGGTGCGGAAGCAGATCCAGAACTACGGAATGGTCCGGATTCTCGCATCTCGAGAGCATCCTGGCATGGCGTCATTCTCGCACACGGCGGTCGGGCTGTTCCCGATCCTATCGCTGGCCGCCGTGCTGGCGTTCACCGCCGGCGCGCTGTCCGGTGGCCTCGCCTGGCCGAACTTCCTCGACATCTCGCTCGCCAGCGTTCCGATGGGCTGGCCGCGGGTGCTGACGCACATCCCGGTCAGCCTCGCCTGCCTCTACCTGCTGATTTGCTGGGCCGGCGCCGCTCTCGGGAATTCACCCTCTCGAAACCTGACCACCGTCCTGATGGCGCCACTGATGACCTTCCTGCTGCACTTCTCCTACGGCACCGGCGTGCTGCGGGCGTGGTGGCGCATCCACATCAACCGCAGACCGGGTCTGCAGATCGACGACAAGGACCGTTCCTGAGCGACGGTCTGACTCACGGACCTCGCCGGTTCGGCCGCATTCGCTTACCGTCCTCCGAGATTCGATATGTCGGACCATCCGGCCGCCAGACGGCGCCGCTGAGCACGCCGATGAAGATGCCCCCCATCACCAGATTCAGCCAGCCGCTGGCGATGTAACCGGGCGTCGCGTTGAACCACGCCCAGATGAAGGAAGGGATGATACCGACCAGCAGGGCGATGACGACTTCCTGCCTCAGTCGCCACATCCGGTCGTATTCGGCTGGCAAACGGGGCGGGTCGTTGCTCGACCAGATGGAATCGGACGGCGCCAGAGGCCGGACCAGACGAACCGTAGTGGTCCGGTCGTCCAGCGGCGGCAGCAACGAGGCGCGGCTGGTGACCGCGCCGCCGCTGCCGGCCGACCAGATCCTGACCAGCCGCTGCTGTGCATGCATCGGATTCATCGGCACGCCCGGGTCGGTCGTCTCGATTCGGTCAGCCGTCAGGCCCAGCCGCGGCCGGCCATCGCACGGCAGGCTCCAGTAGCCCCTCTCGCTGATCCAGTCGATCAACAGCTCGACCGTGTCCGCCTCGCCGTGAACGGCGCCGGCCGCTTCGGCCAGAGTCCACTCCGCCTCGGTCGGCGGTCGTGCGCCCAACTCGATCAGACGTCGATCCATGCCGGCCGAGCCGCCATCCTCACCGCTCGGTCCTTCATCGGGAGCGTGCGATAACAACTCGGCGACCGGGATCGCTGACCTCGTGATCTCGAACCGATTCGGCACACGCACCTCGTGCCGCGGTCCGAGAAAGGCCCGCAGCACGCCACGACGAGCCGAGCCGAGGGTCGCGACGCCGGCCGCGACATCGACCCACTCGTGCGCCGCGAGATACTCGTCGAATTCCGATCCGGCCGTCATTCAGTCTTCTCCCGGAAGGTCATCCATCTGACCGGTCTGGATGGACCATTGAGAGGCGTAGACGTTGTCGTTGGCGAGCAGCTCGTCGTGCGTCCCGCGCTCGACGATGACACCGTCGACCAGCGACAGGATCTCATCCGCATTGCGCACCGTCGCCAGCCGGTGCGCCACCGCGATGGTGATTCGACCTTTACCGCCCTTCTCTCCGTTGCCACCCTCGAACAGTGATTTCTGAATCCGCTTCTCAGTCTCCGCATCGAGGGCGGCCGACGCTTCGTCGAGGATCAGCACGTCCGGGTCGGTCAGCAGCGCCCGCGCCAGACTGATGCGGGCCCGCTGGCCGCCGGACAGCCTAACGCCGCGGTCGCCGACCAATGTGTCGACGCCGTCCGGCATCTCCGAGACGAACTGTGACGCACCTGCCATCTCCAGCGCCCGGCTGACCTGCTCGTCCGACGCGTCGCGAGCGTAGGCGACGTTGTCGCGGACCGTGCCGAAGAACAGGAACGGGTCCTGCGAGACGAAGCCGATGCGGTCGCGGACCGACGCGAGAGCATAGGAATTGATGTCCTGACCGTTGATCAGGACGCTGCCGGTCTGCGGTTCGTAGAAGCGCTCGATAAGTTTCAGGATGGTACTCTTGCCAGCCCCGGTGTGGCCCATGATGCCGGTGAAGCCGCCGGCCGAGACTCCGAACGAGACGTTGTTCAGGACGCTCGCCTCGGTGCCGGGATAGGTGAAGGTGACATCCTCGAAGACGATGGATTCGATCGTCGCGTCGAGTTCGACGGCGTCGCTCGAATCGACTATCGATGGTTCGAGATCGATCAGAGCGAAGACCCGGTTCGCCGCCGCTTCGCCACGCTGCAACTGGTTCAGCAGCATCCCCATGATGAACATCGGCATCGTCATCCTCGTCGATATCAGCAGGAAGGTGACGAACTGACCGATGGTGATCTCATCCGATGTGATCAGCCAGCCGCCCGCCGTCACCAACAGGCCGAAGGAGAGACCGGCGACGGCGTAGATGCCCGGCACGAATCGGTTGCGCAGGGCCGAGGCGGCGATCGCCTCATCGCGATAGTGAGCGCTCTCGCGCGACACCCGGGACCGTTCGTGGGTGGTGGCGTTGTACGCCTGAACGACGGTGATGCCTGACAGCACGTTCTCCAATATGGCGACGATGCCGCCGGTGCTCTCGCGCTGCTTCTTGTAGCGGCGCTGCACCCTGGTCGAGAACCAGACGACCATCGGCATGATCAGCAGCAGCGGGATGAACAGGACCAAGGCCAGCGTAGGGGACATCCATGTCAGGATGATGAAAGCGGTGCTGAACGTGATCACCAGACGGATGATGCTAGTGCTAGCATCCGAGACTATGTCCTCCAGTTGAGCGACATCAGCCGACAGCACAGACATCAGGTTGCCTGACCGCCTGATCTCGAAGTACGAGGCCTCCATAGCCATCAGGCTCGCCGTCGCATCCATCCGGATGTCGTGCTGGACCTTGTAGGCGGTCGACTGCCAGAGGTACTCGCTGATGCCTTGAGAGATGGCGAGACAGATGAACGAGACGAAGATTATCAGGCCGAAGCCGATCTCCGGATTCGATGAGACCAGCGATTCTATCAGGCCATCCGTGTAGATTCCGTCCTTGTAGTAGTCGGCAGCCATGCCAATGGCGATGAACGGAATCAGATCGAAGGCCCTAGCGATCGCATTCGACAGGATGCCGGCCGAGGCTCGCCGCCAGTACTGCTTGACATAGGGCACCACTCGCCAGATCTTCCGACCGACGATCTGCTTCTCGTCTTCCAGATCGGAGGAGTCGAGGCTCACTCCGACGTAGGGATTCTCCACAGTCGCTCCCCCCTCGCCGTTCTCTCAGAGCCCGCTCCACTCAGCCTCGGTGGTGTGCCCCACCCCCATTGCCTCGGACGCTCTGACTTGAACCTCACCGAGTCGCCGCGTTTCGTTCTCTCGGTCGAACCGGTGGAGAAGCGACCCGGTGGCGACCGAATCGGATAAGTGAGGCGGGTCGGTCGCCACGCTGCTCGCGTCCGTGGTGTAGGGGTAGCATCTGAGCCTTCCAAGCTCATCGCCCGGGTTCAAATCCCGGCGGGCGCACCTTCTTGCCGGTATGTCCGGACTCCCAAGAGTCCGGGCAAACTCCACCCATTGACTCAATTTGAGAGCGTGGCCCCCTTTGCTTCAGGAGGTTTAGACTCAGTGCCTGACACTGAGTGTCTAAGTCAAGGACTCATGGTTGAAAATGCTGAGTTGGGGGTGGTTGCTGATGTACCTCAGGTTGTTGCTGTACCACAGGTTGTTGCTGCACCATAGGTTGCTGATCCAGAGTATCCTGGCCACCCCAAGGCAGTTTCATCTCGACATCAACATCATCACCCGCAGTGTTGGCCTTGTATACACCTACAGCGATGCAGTCTGTGAGCAATTTGGTCCACAGCCCGATGTAACCGCAAATGAGGATGATGCCTGCAGGTATCCAGAACAACAAACCGAAGATCCAACTAGCGGTGGACGGCTCCCAAGACCCCTCCTCCCAAAACACCTCAAAAAATAAGAGATATCCGACGAACCCTAGTATTCCAACAATAATATGGAGGACAATAATGACAAACAGGAAACTGAAGCCAGTCGCGATAACATCTCTAGTATTCATTCTCATAGAAGCCATAATTGTGACTATGAGGTTCTGCTTATCATTTTTCTGTAATCTAAGAAATCGCCACAGCATTCAATTCAAGCAATGTCCAAGGCGCACGAGAGTCCGGACAAAGCCCACCCTTTTCCCGAGGGCTATTTCAACCATCCATTTTATGCTTGGAAAAGTAAAAAGTCATTGGACCTCGTAAGGCATGCATGTCAAAAGGGATCCTCGAAATCCACGCGGCGAGTGAACCCCGTGATTCTGAAGAGGATTCATCTGCTACGACGGATTTCTGAATCGGCCTTCTCCTGATCTCGACTCTTGTTTTCTTGTTGGTGTTGGCCTTTTCAAGAGTCAGCGTATGGTGAAGCGGCTGGTGCGAACCGAGACCGACATGGCAATACGCCTGACTGCAGTGGGGATGAGCACAGACTGCGCATTGGTTGCAGAGGGCTGAGCAACCTGCGCAGAGGGATATCGCAGTGACTACCCTGTGCTCAATTAGAAGGGAGCTAAAAGGGGCATGGGTCCAAGGTGGTCTTGTTATTCATCAGTGGTTGCAGCGCAATTGGAATTTCCACACGGCCATCCTCCATCTGGTTCTGCTCCATTATCGC
>CAUZSY010000092.1:0-6659 GCA_963582725.1 Candidatus Thalassarchaeaceae archaeon | reverse complement strand
AAGGAGAATATGTCAACAGTGACAGCTATTGCTTCACAGTTGGAGAGGAAGACCCGACGGGTTGGATCAGGGTGTCAATGGAGGACGATCATGCGGACGCTGGTGACAACATCACCATACACTTCGATGTCGATGACCTGATGGACGATGTTTACTATGCCGTCCAGTGGGACCTGATGGGATGGACGCACAACGATTCGCACAACACCGCAGGTCAATGGAACTGGACTTATGACAACACCTCGGTCATCTATGACGATGTGGGCGGCCACCTTCTGGTCGAGGCGAGCGGCATCGTCAACGAGTCGGGCGCCGGCCTCGTCCTCACCGTGGTCAACGCGCCTGTTGGCGAGTACTGCCTGAACGCGACGCTGTACGGAGATCACATGCGGCTCGATAACACGTACATCTGTTTCGATGTAGTGGATTCGATGCCGGCCGGTCGGATCAGCGTCTTCACCAACCAGACCTCGTATGATCTGGGCGAGGTGGTCAGTGGAGGATTCGAGTACAGCGATCTGGGTTCCGACTTCGGCTACCGGATCGCTTGGACCGTGAGTGGATTGGTTATCGGTTCGGGCGAGTTGACCCTGACACCGGCCATGGTGGCTGCGGGACACGCCTACGAGTACAGAGAATGGGCGATCAACATTACCGGAGAATACTGCCTCGGAGTGACGCTCTACGGTCTTCTCGATGATGGGACCGACGTCCATCTTGACGATGACTCGGCCTGCTTCGTCGTCGGTAATGTGACCACCACTCCGTCGCGGGAAGGTGACGCGGATGGCGACGGCGTGCCCGACGAGTGGGACGACTGTGCGGATACGCCCTCCGGCGCGCTGACCGATGCGGACGGCTGCCCGCCCGACGTCGACGCGATCACCGAGGCGGTCGAAGAGGGCGGTCTGCCCGGCTTCACCGGCGTGTTCGGTGTGCTGTCGCTGCTCGGAGCGGCGATCGCCTTCCGCAGGAAGGACTGAGGAGCAAACCAGTCTCTTCATCCTCAACAACCCCCTCCATCCGCCGACTCTTCGGGGTGGCGCCGCATGGGTCGAGCCGCCCGCTCGAGCCGAATGCGTGATGGCCGAGGGGCGCTGTGGCCGGCGTGTGAGCGGCGAAGGTGAGGTCGACGGGACAGCGGCGACGAGCCGTTGGACGATGCACTGGGCCGAGGTCGGCGTGTTCGATGCGAATGCCGCCGCGCTCGGCATCGATGCCGCCGACCTCATGGCGGCTGCGGGCGCGGCGCTGGCCGGTCAGGCGATCCACATGATTCGAGCCGCGGCGGACGGGCTGCTGCCGGACCGGCCGGTCTGGATCCTCTGCGGTCCAGGCAACAACGGCGGCGATGGCTTCGCCTGCGCCCTTGGACTGATCGATGAAGGACTCGACGTCCTGCTGCAGTGCAGCCATGCGGTGCAGAAGGGCGAGACGGCGCAGATGTTCCGAGACCGGTGCAGGGAGGCGGGCCTCGTCGAGGAGTCGTGGCCTCTGACGCTGGCTGGCCGGAAGCCGTGCCTGGTCATCGACTGTCTGCTCGGCGCCGGCGTCTCTTCTGGCTCCGACTCCGGTGGTGGTTCCGCTGCGACTCGACCGCTGCGTGGCGCGGTCGCTCAGGTCGTCGGATGGATCGGTGATAGCGCGCCGCGCGCGCCGGTGCTGGCCTGCGACGGTCCGACCGGACTAGGCACCGAGGACGTGCTGGTCGCCGACGCGACCGTCACCTTCCACGCCGAGAAGATGGGGCTGCGGCTGAACGGCTCGCCGGCGCCAGGGGTCGGCAACCTGCACATCGCTTCGCTGCCGTGGCCCGAACAGGTCGCCGACTGCGGACCCGGCGATGCACTGCGCTACCCAGCTCTCGATGCGGACGCTAGGAAGGGTGACCGCGGCCGGGTGATGGTGGTCGGTGGCGGGCCGTATCACGGCGCACCGCTGCTGGCCGGCGTCGCCGCCGCCCGCGTCGGTTGTGACCTGGTGCATGTGGCGATGCCGTCCGATGCCGCGGCGCGGGCTGAGTGGCCAGCGAGTCTGATCCCAGAATCGCTGCCCGACGCTGACATCCTGACGCTTGGATCAGTCGAGGTGATAGAGGGTCGTCTGAGGCGAGGCCGCGGCTGTCAGGCGATGCTCATCGGACCCGGCCTCGGTCGCGACGAAGCGACCGTCGCAGCGGTCCGCGAACTGCTGCACCGAGCGGTCCGCCTCGGCATCCCGACGGTCGTCGACGCCGACGCCGTGGCGGCGTTGCCCGAGGCGGCTTGGCCGGACGGGCTCATCGGCGTCGCGACGCCTCATTCGCGAGAAGCCGCCGGCTGGCTCGGCGATGTATCGCCCGCCGCGGCGCTCGACGGACCGCTGACGGTCTCGGCCGGAGTTGAGTCGGACGAGAGTTCGGATGCAGGTCGCGAGATCGCAGAGGTAATGGGGGGACTGGAGTTGGATGCAGGTCCGGAGGCGGGTCATGCGGTCGATGCTGGGCCGGAGTCGATCGCGGTTGTCGTGACCGGACCGACCGATCATCTGTACGGCTCAGGCGGCCGGCGAGCGAAGGCGACCGGCGGTCACCCGCGGATGGCGGTCGGCGGCACCGGAGACCTGCTCGCGGGGATCATCACGGGACTGCTCGCCCAAGGCATGCCGGCCTGGCCCGCGGCTCGGCTCGGCTGCGCGCTGCTGCGCACCGCCGGCGCGGCGGCCGCGGTCCGGTACGGCCCCGGTCTTCTCGCAGCCGACGTGCCGCCGCACATCGCCGAGACCCTCGCCGCCTGGCTGCCAACCGCCGCCGATGCGACCGATGAATGACCGCGACGGGAACTGCAGGACGAGCATCCTTGAGTGAGCAATGATTGAACGGAGTCGTGCCGTCGTCGGGACGATGGAGCCGCTGACATTCAGGCAGTGGATAGCCCTCGCGGCCATCGTCACGCTGGCACTCATACCCATCATCTGGTACTACTGGAAGATATGGGACCGGCCGAGCCGGGCCGCCGAGCGTGAGAGATCGAGGCGCAGGCGCGAGACGGAGATGCGCGAAATGTTCCAGCGCGAGGAGTTGAAGTTGCGCACCGAAGAGGCGAAGCAGGCGAAGCTGGCGATGATGCGTAGAAAAGCGCAAGCGCCAGAAACGGTGCCGAATGAGGTTCTCAGGGCCGCTTTCAGAGACCTCTCGGCCGAGCCGCTCGACCCGGCGAAGGGCGGGGTGATGGCCCGCTCAGGCAGCGATTCTGGAGGCGTTTCGGGGTCCGATGGAGGTGAGGTCGAGGTCGGATCGGAAGTCGCGGACATAGCGATGACGGACGAACTGGAGGCGGTCGATGTGCCGCGGATCCGCGAGATGCTCGATGACCTTCCGGACGTCGATTTCGATGAAGAGGAGGTGCACGACGGGCCGATAGCCGTTCGATTGAACGGCCGGCCGGGCGCTGGCGCCGCCACCCGAGGGTCCTTGGGGTCTTCAGGTGGAAGCGAATCAGATGCAGGGAACGGCGCAGAAGCATCGCCGGACGATGCACCACCGCCGGCGCCGGACCTGTCGCCATGGCATGACACCGATTGGTGAGGCGCAGCGCGGGTTCGGCCGACAGACCGGATGGTAATGGTCGAATCCGGTGGCGCCCGCCCGCCATCTGTCGCCTTAGTCCACTCCAGCAGACGGCCGCAACTCACCCCTATCCGTTCCCGCCGTCGCGGACCGCCTTCGTCAGCCGGAAGCGCTGCCGGTCGCCGCTGCGCGGCAGCGGCATTGAAGGGATGTGCGCGGTCAGCCTCGTCGAATGGCCCAGCGACCAAGAGGCACCCGCGACTTCGGTCCGGCCGAGATGGTGCGCCGTCTGGCGCTCGAGCGACTGTTCGACGGGGTCGCATCGCGACACGGCTTCCAGCGGGTCCAGACGCCGACCTTCGAGGCGCTCGACCTGTTCACCGCCAAGTCCGGCGAGGCGGTGGTCGATCAGTTGTACGCGTTCGAGGACAAGGGCGGCCGACCGCTGACGCTGCGGCCGGAGCTGACCGCGCCGGTGATGCGGATGGTGGCCAGCGAGATGACACATGTGCCACAGCCGCTGCGCCTGGCTTACTTCGGCAACTGCTTCCGCTACGAGGAGTTCAAGGCCGGACGCTACCGGGAGTTCTGGCAGTACGGCTGCGAGGTGGTTGGCGCCTCGGGGCCGCTGGTCGAGGCCGAGGTCATCGCGTTCGCCGCGGCTCTGGTCTCGGCGAGTGGCCTCACCGACTGGCGGCTCAAGGTCGGCCATGTCGGGATACTGCGAGAGATGCTGGCATCGGTCGGACTCGAAGGCGATGCAGTCGGCGAGGTCATGCGACTCATCGACAAAGGCGACCTCGACGCAGTGGCGGGCCGGGTGCCGGCCGAGATGTCGGCGGCACTCTCAGCGCTGGCCGCGTCTGACGGCTCGCTCCAGTCGATCGACGAAGCGCGCTCGGTGCTGGCCGGCGTCGGACTCGGCAGCGAGTCGCTTGACGAGTTGAGAGAGACGCTGCACCACCTCCGGGCGCTCGCGCCGACGGCCGATGTGACCATCGACATGACGGTCGCCCGTGGCCTCGATTACTACACGGGGACCGTCTTCGAGATCGAGGTCGACTCGCTCGGTGGCGAGGGTCAGGTGCTCGGCGGCGGTTCGTATCGACTGATGCACCTGTTCGACAAGCCCGACCTCGACCCGTGCTGCGGCTTCGGACTCGGCTTCGACCGAGTCCTGCTGGCGCTGGCCGAGCAGGTCGCATCGGGCGGCGAAAGCGTCGTCGATGGCGCGGCAGGTCAGGGCGCGCTCGCCATCGTGCCGTTCCGCATCGATGCTGCGGAGGTGCTGCCACTGGTCGCCGGACTGCGGACCGCTGGCATCGACGTGCTGCTCGAACTGCGCAGCCGCAAGGTGCAGCGCTCGATCCACTGGGCAGAGGCGCGCGGCGCCGCCCATGTCCTCGTAGTCGGACCGCGCGACCTCGAGTCCGGTCACGCAAAGGTCAAGCGGCTGGTGGACGGAGCCGAGCGGGACTGCACCCTCGATGTCGATTCGGTCAGCGCCGCGGTCGCGTCACTGGCCTGAGCAGCGTTGCAGCAAAACGACCTTCGCTCAGCACTCGTCCGTCGCTTCGCCGGCGTCGTCCGATGGCTCTTCGCGCCGTCCTCGACCCCACGCTGCCGCCATCAGGCCGGTCAGACCGACCAGCGCCGTGAATCCGGGGGTCTCCTCCTCGACCGTATCGTCGCCGAGGACCTCGGCCGCCGCCTCGGCCGGCAGCACCGGCATGGTCATGATGCCGTTGTACGACGCCGGCTTCTCGGTGTCGGAGTTGCAGTTAGCCTCGGCCGGAGGCGTCGTGTCGCTGTGACATGGATGCGTGTGGTAGAGTCGGAACATCACATCGCTGCCCCCGATGGCGCCGAAGAGGATGGCGCTCTGAGCGGCACCGACCCAGGTGAAGCGGATGGCCGGCGAATCCTCACTCTTGTTCCAAGGCACCAAATCCACCGGAACGGGGATGTCCCAGTCGATGGTGTTCTCGCCTTCGCTGAGGCCTGGGAATTCCTGCGTCACGGCTACAACCCCACCGCGCATCAGAGAGATGTTGAGGTTCTCGCAATCGCCGTTCTGACAGTTGCCCTGGCCGTTCTCCCACTCGCCCTCCAACTCGATGACGACATGGATGCGGATGGTCTGGTCCTCCTCTAGCGCGAAGTTGCGATCTAGCGTCGGGTCCATCCGACAGGTCCAGTCGATGTCCAACTGGCCACTTGTCTTCGATTCCTCGCCATAGCCGGTGTTCGAGGTGTCTCCGTCGGTGTTGTTGAAGTGTCCCCAGCAGGGGGTGCCGGCAGTGCGGCCGAACAGGTGGAAGGTCGAATTGACGTCATCCGGTTGCTTGCCGGCGTCTGCGCCTTGCATCACCGGTGTGGAGGCGATCGGCTGGGCGGTGACTGGCAGAGTCAGCAGAATGGCTGTCAGCAGCGCGACGAGAGGCGTCCGATACCCATGCGCCATGCAGAGAGCCTTCGCGAGTGGCTCGTTTGAGACTTGCTGCTCTGAGAACTCTGCTGGCGACGGGTGAATCCCCTCGGTGCGGTTCCGAGCGACGATTAATCGAAGCGCTGGAAGCCGAACCGGTTGCCGTGCTTGCCCTGGCGCGCGATGTTCAGCGCCTCGCCTAGCATGTCGCCGCTCATCAGGTCGGTTCTCAGCCGGTCATTGGCGACCCCGGTGATGATCGCCATCACCTTGATCGTGTCCCCGAAGGCGGGATCCTGGCGAGCCCCGAAGATGACGTTCGCCTCGGCAGCCAGACGGCTGGTCATCAGATCGCATACCTGATTCGCCTGCTCCAGCGTCATGTAGGGGCCACCGGTGACATGGATGAGCGCGCCGGTCGCGCCGTCTATCTCGATGTCGAGAAGCGGATGGTTGAGCGACTCGTGCACGACCTCCTCGGGGCCGCGATCGCTCTCGCCGTACAGCATCATGGTGACGCCGCCGCCGTCCATGATGGTCCGGACGTCGGCGAAGTCTAGATTGATCAGACTCGGCAGCGTGATGGTCTCGACGATGCCCTTGACGATCTCGGCGATCAACTGATCCATGATGCTGAACGCCTCGTCGAGCGGCAGATTCGGGACGTAGTGCAGCAGCCGGTTG
>CAUZSY010000091.1:0-6671 GCA_963582725.1 Candidatus Thalassarchaeaceae archaeon | reverse complement strand
CCGTTGACCGCCTCCACACCTGCCTCTCCGTCTGCCCCGGGCACCTCATCACCGGTGTAGATCCAGGTGAAATTCGCTATGCCGCGCTCGTCTGTGATGACGTATTCGACGTCGTCGACGATCCAGTCCGTGCCATTCCAGTATTCTCGGATGAACAGGATGGTCTCGCCTTCGACGGTGTGTTCTATCCGGTCACGCATGATCTGCACCTCACCGGACACCATCTCACCGACCTGATAGCCCTGCGGTCTCGCCCAGGTCTCGTACAGGATGATATCGACCCGGCTGCGAACCAGTACCAAGACGTCCATGAACGAGCCGTTGACGACCGCGTTGGTCTCGGGACGGCAACCTCCTTGCACCTCAAGTTTGGGCTCGTAAGCCACCCGCAGCGTTCGGAATCCCTCGAGTTTGTCAGCGCTCGGCTCGACACCACGTCGGCTCGGATTCATGTCGGGGTAGCCAGAGTACCATTCGAGGCGTCCGTCCTCGTCAGCCGTGTGCCAATCCGCTATCGGCCGAGAGTTGGTCTCCGGGTCGAGATAGATGTTCAGGCACTTGCCGCCGAGGGTGTTGCCGTTCGACTGGGCCAGCAGCGCGTGGATGTGGAACGGCTCCTTCAGATAGAGTACCGGGAACACGCTGCCGTTCTGATAGGTGTACGAGTCCACATCCGTCAGGAACGGTCCGACCTCGGTGATCTGCAGGGTCGAGTTAGAGAACACAGGGAAGGTCCTGGTCGTGTTGACGCTCTTGTAGCGGTATGCATCATTGTTGTCGTAGGCCAGGTACTGCACCTCGACTCGAGCCTGCCCGGCCATCACGCCTTGCAACGGACAGACCACCTCGTAGAAGCCCATCTCGTCCGTCTGGCCAGGATCGCATGCGATGATACCCACATGACTGCCCTGCATCTCGTAGGAGATGCGGATCGAGCGAAATGACAGGTTTCCGCCCAGTTCATCTGTCAGCCGACCGGTCACGGTCATCGGCTTCTCGATTACGAGGCCGGTGTTTGGATCGACTTCCGAGGTGTAGACAATCTGGTTGTCGACGACCAGCGAAGTGCGGCCTATCAGACTGAATCCGTCGACGTTGTAACGCATCTCGCGCCTGTAGTGCTCACTGTTAGGAATCTGTGTGCATGGGTCCCATGCACCCTGTGAGAGCAGCATCAGTTCATCGAGCGCCTCGCATCCCTCATGTGGCAGGTTCTCTTCGAATCGAAGGAATACATTGACCGGGCCGAAGCCGTTCGGCAGGTAGGATTGATAATCGTCCTTCAGCAACTGTGGATCGAGCAGTATCTGATGGTGGATGTTGCCCGCGTTCGGCGCCAATGTCGCCATTATCTGACGATGCTGCCGGTTATCGAAGTCGGTGCCCTCGAATATCACCGAAACTACTCCTCCATCGTTGTCGATGCCATCCAACGCCTCACCGAGATCGCGGATCACCGGTGTTCGGTTGTCGTCGGTGACCTGAGCTGAGAATTCCCATATCTCACCACTGCTCCGCAGATTAGGTGTCGTCGACTGCAGGCTGATGAGGGTCCGGGAGACCACCCACATGTCCTCGCTGCTGAAGCTACCCATCAGACGTGAGTCGCCCGGGAACTCGAACTCGAGCGAGAAGTTGCCCAGTTCGTGCGTCTTGGTGATTTGGAGATCGACCTTGAATATGCCATTCAGATCGGTTCTCGTCATATCGGTGCTGCCGTTCGCCGTCCAGGTCCAGCTGACCGACGCGTCCCGGACCGGTTGCAGCGCGTTGTCGATCAATCGCGCCTCCACGGTTGTGTTCTGGCCGCGATACAATCGTGGCAGAGACTGTAACTGGAAGGCAGACGTGCCGATGACCGAGACATTCAGATAAGCACCGGTCGGTGCCAGAACATTGGTCTGGTTGCCGGTGAAGTAGTAGTTCGAATTGGTGAAGTCGACCCGGACCCCGTAGGTGCTCGCCTCGTATTGCGTGTACCATGTCCAGTTGTAGTCGAAAACCGCCTTGCCGCCGCTCATCACCGGGTTGCGCGCGTAGCCGGTCTCCTTCGAGCCGGCGAATATTCCGTCGTGGTCGAGGTCGACCTGCAGCGCCATCGGGTCGTGCGGCCACGGCACCAAGGTCCGATTCATCACCTCACCGACGACCCGATAGGTCTCGCCGGTGTGCATCTCGGGCACTATCTCGCAACGAACCCCGCTGTCCGGGTCGGTCGGATCGATCGGCCCGCACGGTGGCACATTGAAATCGGCCCCGTTCTGCATCGTGATGAACCAGTGCGTGGTGTTGGTCTGCAGGAACGGCTGCAGCCTCGCTGCTTCGTCGATCAGGGAAGCCGCCTGTCCGTCCCACAGCTGAGCCCACGCCTTGCCGACCGATGCGACGGCGAACTCGCCGGTGTCGAGATCGCCACTGGAATCAGCGTCGAATCCGGCCGCGATGAGAGCGGGTTCGCTGAACAGCGCGCGCCACGCCCCGTAACTCGAACCGGTGAACACCTGGGCGTCCCAGTAGTAGACCGGGTTGGTCGCTGGCACGATGATGTCGGCTTCGACGTACATCCTGTGCATCGAGCGGATGTAGAAGGTGTCGGTCTCGTCGCCACCCAGCCAGGCCCATGGATTGTCCTTCGGGTCGGCGTCGGCATCCATCGAGATGTTCGGATCGATCCGGCCTTTGAATTCATAGTCACCGACGGGCAGACTGGTGTTGGTGTAATCGTAACGACCGATGACATCGTGATCGTAACTGAAGTTGTTCCAGATGACCGCCTCATAGCCACCGGTCAGGATACCGGGGCCGTTGTCCAAGGTCGAGTTCCAGCGCACCTGCTTCCAGACGCCCTGATTGCCGGACTGCTGGACGAAGGTGATGCTGGTGTAACCGTTCGAATCGGTCCGGTATCCCTGACCCGCAGCATCGAACAAGGTTGGCGTCGAACGATTACCGAACGGTCCACCACTGACTTGGAAGACGATCGGTGCGGCGACCATCCTACGGTCGTAGATGCCGCGATCCCAATCGGCCGAGTAGTGCGCCTTGAAGTCGAGCCAGAGCGGTTGTTCGTCGCTGCGGAAGTAGTTCCAAGCGATGTAGTCGATGGTCGTGTTGGCTCTAACCTCAACCGGAACGCTCTCCGAGACGCTGCCGTCGTGGATGAACATCTCGGTCACTTCGGCGTGCACGGTGTAGGTGGTGTTGTCACCTACATGCACGTCCTCGGGGAACAGGAACTGGCCGACCGTGAAACTGCCGTAGTCATTGGTCAGCACATCGATGGTCTCGACCGCAGAGGTGCCGTTGACAGTCCATACGAGATGGACCTGGACGGGCAATCTGGGCGCCGGATCGAAAGTGCCGTTCGCGATGTTGTGCCAGGCGACAGAACCTGTGAATATCACCGGACTCCGAGAATCGATCCAGAGGACCTCTTGTATCGTCATGTTGATCCTCGTGGCGATCTTGTCATCCTCATCCATGATGCCGTCGTTGTCACTGTCCCAATCGCTCGAAGTGTTGCCGGTCACATCGGTGTGGCCCTGTTCCAAGCGGTCGTTGTCGGCGTCGGTACGGGTGTCATTGTCATCGTCGTCATCGATGTCGTCCGGCCCGCGGCTGGAATTCGAGGGGTCGGCGATGCCGACGCCGCCACCGAAGTCGTCGTGATCCCAGGGATTGGTCGACTCGGAATTGTAACGAGTCGGCCAGAGCATGATCTCGTCGATGTCCTCCATGCCGTCCTGGTCGTCGTCGAGATCGATATCGTCTCGAATGCCGTCATCATCGTGGTCCCACGGACTGATCCACGGAGTCGCTGTCAACATCTCAACCGCATTGCTCCGGCCATCGCCGTCCCAGTCGTCATCCGCCCAATCTGGGATGCCGTCGTTGTCGTGATCGTACGGAGACTGCTCCTCACCAGTGAAGCAGATCAACTCCTGATCTATGTCGAGGGTGCCATCGTTGTCGTCATCCGGATCCTCGCCGTCGGGAATGCCGTCGTTGTCGTTGTCGACGTCGTAGTACTCGGGGAAGAGCAGGCCCTGTCCGAGCACACCCTGATCCCATACGGCTTGGAACCAACCATCGCCGTCCGGGTCCGTGTCGGTACCGTCGTCATCATTGTCCTCACAGTTAGTGCCGGTGAAGAAGGCGCCCGGTGGCATGGTGCCGTCATCATCATCCCAGTCGTTATCCGTGTCGACTTCGAAGTAGTCCCAGATGCCATCGTTGTCATCGTCGATGTCCCAATGATCGTACAGGCCGTCGAAGTCGTCGTCGAGATCGGCCGTGTCGTTGAACATGCACGGCAGCGAATGGCTGGCGTTCCAAGGCGCTCCACAGTCGTCATCAGGGTCGACGTCGTCGTCGATTAGATCGGCGAACTCGTCAGGGAAGTACAGCAGCGGACCATTGTCGCTGTTCCAGCTGATCATTCCTTGGCTCAGTCCTATCCAGGCGACCATAAGATCACGGTTGTGCGCGATGTCATCGTATTCGACTGCCGAGGACACCTGTGAGTTGAATTCGAACTGCCAGCAGCTGGCCGTGTTGCATACCCAGTTGCCATTCGAATTGGCACCGTCATACGTGCCGTCCGTGTGCAATGCGTCCGGTCTGGTGCTGTACGGCCGAGTGTACTGCATGTTGACGCCTGAATCGAGCGGCAGCATGTGATGCATCGAGTAATCGATGCCACAGGCATAGCCCACCACGGTGGTCCAGCCACAAACACCCCAGTCGGCGGTGCCGCCCATCCGGAAGTCATCGACATCGAGCAGTCCGTCGTTGTTCTCGTCCTGGTCCCACCAGTCGGGCAGGCCGTCCGAGTCCTGGTCCGTGTCGAGACCGTTGATCAGCGAATCTCCATCGCCGTCTATGTCGAGGTAATTGCCGCCATTGTAATTGTTGCCGCGTGACACGTAGTACCAGTAGAACTCCGGGATGCGACCGCTGACGACCGGGTTCACAGTGCCGTCGTAGCCGTTGTAGGACAGCACGAAGCCCTCGCTGAGAGAGAACGGGTTGAGCAGCAGGGTCATTTTCCAGAACTCGCTCATGTTGGTGCCGTACAGTTGACCGTCGGAGCTACCGTCGAGGTCACCGCCGTCGCTGACCGGATAGTACGGTTGGTAGAAGATGTCGGTCATGTCGCTGTCGAGGATGCCGCAATTGCCGTCGTCGGGGTCGAACAGGTCGTTGATGCCGTCGTTGTCGTCATCCCAGTCCTCATCGTTCGGCAGGCCGTCACCATCGATGTCGGTGTCTATCGAGTTGTCGCCGTCGTCGCGCCACCTGCTGCCGTTGATCAGATGCAGATCCGCATCGTCGTCCAGATCGCAGTTCCAATCTATGTCGAGGTAGTCGGGGATGCCATCATTGTCGTCATCCATGTCGACCCAGTTGTTCAAGCCGTCACCGTCCCAGTCGTTGTTGCCGACGTACGACTTGCGCTCGGTCTGGCAACGGATGTCCGGGTTCTGTGGATTCTTGTTGGTCGGTGTCGGACAGTTCCAGGCAGCGACCTCAGCGGTGGTGTTCAACATGAACGAGTCGTTCTCGTTCTCCAGTCCATCGTCGTCGAGGTCCCAAGGCTGGTCGTTGATGTCCCACGAAGGTGCTCCCAGAGGGTTGTCGGGGCTGGCGACGCCGCCCATGTCTGTGTCGAACCAGTCCCAGACGAGATCGTAGTCCTGATCGAACTGTCGCCAGCGGTCATCGTCCTGATCGCGATCATAGTCGAGTTCGCAATCGGTGCCGACCACCTCTAGGGCGCCTGTCACAGGGTAGTCGATCTGACCATCACCGTTGGTGTCGATGCGCAGACATACATCCTTGATTCCATCATTGTCGTCATCGGGATCGTACATGTCGAGAATGCCGTCGTTGTCGTCGTCGGTGTCGGCCGAGTCAGGGGTGCCGTCGTTGTCGTTGTCCGGGTCGAGGAAGTTGGGGATGCCGTCACCGTCGAGGTCACCATCGATGATCTGCGTGAAGGCGGGGGCGTCCGGATGATAGAGCGCTTCCAGTTCGATGAACCGGAGCGAGTGGCTGTGGGTCTGGTAGGTCGCATCGTCCTCATTGAGCAGCACTGCGGCATCCCACATCGCACCGCTGGATGACATCAGACCGGAGTTGCTGGAATCGTACGGGTCGGCATCCTCCCAGTCGAGCCGGCCGTCGTTGTCGTCGTCGTCATCGAAGTAGTCCTGTACGCCGTCACCATCGAAATCACACGGCCAGACGAACTGATCGAGTCGACCGTCGTTGTCGTCGTCCTCGTCGTACGATTCCCTGCCGCTGCCGTCAGGGTCCTCGTCGGGAACGCCATCGTTGTCGTGATCGAGTGGGTTCTGGTCGACCAGATAACCGACGCCGACGCTCTGACCGGGCAGCCACGGATGTTCCTGGGACGGCTCGACGAATCGGTCGGTACTGACGTTCTGCGGATCGTTTCCCTGAGTGTAATCTATGGGGCCTTCCAGAATACCGTCATTGTCGTCATCCCAGTCGAACTCATCGAGAACTCCATCGTTGTCGTGGTCGAACGGATCGGTGCCGAAGCAGCCATCGAATCGCTCGATCAGATCGAAGATGCCGTCGTTGTCATCATCCTTGTCATCAAGGTCGCCGATGCCGTCGTTGTCGTGATCGCCGGCGTTCGTCTG
>CAUZSY010000090.1:0-6688 GCA_963582725.1 Candidatus Thalassarchaeaceae archaeon | reverse complement strand
CGGCGATGACCGCTACTTCGCGTCGCTGAACGGCAGCCAGCCGTTCAACAGCCAGGGAGACATCGACTTGTGGTCGATCTACTACGCGGTCGAACTCGACGAGGGCGGTCATCGCATCGGCTCGGGTGCGCCCGGCTACAACGGCAGCGGTGGGAATGGCGGTGGTGACGGTGGCGGTGGCGGAAACGGCGGTGGCAACGGTGGCGCCGGTGGGAACGGCGGTGATGGTGGCGACGACACACCTGACTGGAACGACGACCCGGTCAGCGTGCCGACCCTGCTGCCCACATACGGACCGCTCGGTATGGAGGCGTGGCCGCACAACTCGTCGCTGTCAGCCGGCATCCATCTGGAGGTGTGCAACACCAATGAGACTCATGCGGACGGTCGGGTCCGTGCCTGCGGCTCCATCGTCATCCTGACCGACCCGGCGTCGGGCTGCTATGTCGAGGACGCAGCTTCCGGCCTGAACTGGACCGAGCCGTGCGCCTCTCGAGCGCCGTGGTCGCGGATGCACGAGGATGTCTCCGAAGAGGCGGCGAACGGCTCGTGGCCGGTCAGCCGCATCGACCCGGCTCGCGGCTCCGGCTCCGCCATCGCCTTCCCCGGCCGGATGTGCGGCGACGCCGTCGTCGCTCAGCCGCTCGTGCCGGCGGATCCAGCCAACGATTCCAGCAGCGGCGACGCTGTTCGCGCCGACGACGCACGAGCCGGCGTCTGGCTCTGCCGACAGGCGTCGAAATGGGTCGACGCACCGGCTGAGTCGTCCGGTGACGATGGCGGCGGCGGCGATCTGACCGGCGAGGGGGAGGGCGTCGAATCGCAGTCGTGGCTCGACTCCAACCTCTATTACGTCGTGCTCGTAGCCGCTCTGTTCATCCTCATCACTTCGATGGCGGCGATCGTGATGACCCTCCGCCGCCGCTGAGATTCGGCATCAGGAGTCGAGTGACCAGGACGGTCCGTCGGGCGTGTCCTCGACAGACACTCCCATCTTGGCCAGCCGGTCGCGGATCTCGTCGGCCGTGGCCCAGTCCTTCGCGTGCCGAGCGACCGCCCGCCTCGCCAGCAGCCCTTCGACCTCGTCGCGGACCGCGAGGCGAGCCGGGTCGAGCCTGGGCTCGACCGCCGCCTTGGCATCCTCGGCGGCCGGCAGGACCCCCAGCACCGAGCCGGCCATTTCCTCCAGCCACTCGACCGCGAAGCGGGCGAACGCGGCCGTGTCCGCCTCGTCGATGGCGTCCGATACGAGCGCCCGCGCGATGATGCGAGCGCCGTTCTGCACCTTTGCGAGCGCTTCGCGGCTGTTGAAATCGTCATCCATCGCGCGCGCCGCCTGCTCGGCCAGCCGCTCGAGCAGTCCGACCTGTACTACCAGATGCATCGGGGAGGTGACGTCGCCATCGGGGAGGGGGGGCAGATTGGGCAGTTGTTCGCTTTCCGACTCGGCGATCAGAGCCTTGCCATACGCCTGCGCGACCTTGGCGTGGTTGCCCTTCGCATCCTCCAGCAGTTGCTCGCTGACATCGATGGGGTTGCGATAGTGCGCGTTCAGCAGCGCGTAGCGCAGCACCAGCGGGTCGTAGATCTCCAACGCATCGCTGAGAGTCCAGAAGTTGCCGAGACTCTTGCTCATCTTCTCGCCGTCGACGCGAACGAATCCGTTGTGCATCCAGAACGAGACGACCGGTTCGACGCCGGTGCAGCATTCCGACTGGAACACCTCGGCCTCGTGATGCGGGAAGCGGAGGTCGTAGCCGCCGCCGTGGATGTCGAATTGCTCTCCGAAGTGATGCAGATTCATCGCACTGCACTCGATGTGCCAACCAGGCCTGCCATCCCCCCACGGGCTCTGCCATGCGGGTTCGCCCTCCTTGGCCGACTTCCACAGGGCGAAGTCGTGATGGTCACGCTTGCCGGAGTCGACGCCGAGCCGGCCGGAGGCGTCGGCACGGACGGCGTCCAGCGTGTTGCCGGTCAGCGTGCCGAACTTCTCAGCCGCCGACGAGACGTCGAACCAGACGCCGTCGTGGGTCGCGTAGGCGTGACCCTTGTCGATCAGCGTCTCGACCATTCTGATGATGTCGTCGATGTGCTCGGTGACGCGCGGATAGTGGTCGGCGCGCAGGATGTTGAGCGCGTCCATCACCTCGTAATACTCGTCGATGTTGCGGTTCGCGACGGTCATGTAGTCGCTGCCCTCCTCGTCCGCGGCGGCGATGATCTTGTCGTCGATGTCGGTGAAGTTCTGCACGTAGTCGACGTCCCAGCCGCTCGCTTCGAGCCAGCGGTGGATCAGATCGAACGCGATGTAGCAGCGCGCATGGCCGAGGTGGCTAGGCGAGTACGGCGTTATGCCGCAGACGTACATGCTGACTCGGCCTGGCCGAATGGTCTCGAACTTGACCTTCTCGCGGCGTCTGGTGTCGTGGACGCGAAGCGGCATCGTGACTCCCGCTCGAAGCGCTGCGCCACAGCGTCATAAAGGCGCGCAGCGAGGCTCGCTCCATGGCCGTGAGCGGCGCTGACATCGATTCCGACGGGCCGCTCCGCACCGTCGTCGTGACCGGTGCGAACGGCCATGTCGGCACCGCTCTGACCTGGGACCTGCTGAGTCATGGCTATCGGGTCAGAGCGACGGTCCGAGATGCAACCGACCCGGCCAAGGTCGACCATCTCAGGGCGGTTGCGGTCGAGCTCGACGCGGCGGACCGTCTGGATATACGATCAGCCGACCTGATGTCGTCGGAGGGCTGGCCGGAGATCCTCGCCGGCGTCGACGGACTGTTCGCCGTCGCGGCCGTCTTCAAGACCCGCTCGAAGAACCCCGAGGAGGAGATCGTCAGACCGTCGACCGAGGGGGGCATCGCGCTGCTAGAAGCGGCCGCCGACGCCGGCGTGCCTCGCATCGTCTACACGTCGAGCGTCGCGGCGATCGGCGGCCAACCGCTCGGTCGGGCGAAGACTGAGGTGGACTGGAACGAGGACGTCTCACTGCCCTACACCTACGCAAAGACCGAGGCGGAACGACGCGCCTGGGAGGTGGCGAAGCGGCGGGACCTCGATCTCAGAGTTGTCAATCCGAGTATGGTCTGGGGACCCCACTTCGCCCGCCACACGCCGTCTACCGAGGTCGCGGCAGGCCTGCTCAGAGGCGCTTATCCGGCCGCACCGAAGTCGTCGTTCGCCATCGTCGACGTCCGCGACGTCGCGACCGTCCATCGACTTGTGTTCGAGAACGATGACGCTGCCGGTCGCCACATCGTCAGCGGCGCCCACGGCCGGATGATCGAGATAGGCCGCCAGGTCAAGGCGGTGGTGCCGGAGGCGAAGCCGCCGCGATTCCAGGCGCCGTGGGCCTTCGTCTACCTGAACGCCCTGTTCGAGCAGGCGCTGTCGCTGTTCGGCCGCACTCCGACCCTGACCTGGAGCATCGTCCGCTCGATAAGACGCGGCGATGCGTTGCTCGACGTCAGCAAGGCGAACGCCCTCGGCTGGACGGCGACCCCCTTCGATGAGACGATTCGTGACACCGTTCAGTGGCTGCGCGACCACGACCTCTGATCCGCCCGCTAGGGGCGATTCATTCGGCTGGCCCGATTTCGGCCCCAGCATCCGAGTCGCCATCAGCCTCGGCGGCGAGCGCCATGCGGGTCAGCATGAGGAGCGCGAAGGAGTGGCCGGCCATCACCAGCGCCACCATCACATGCAGCCAGCCCCAACTCCAATCCGACTTCATCAGACCGCTGCCGATGCCCTCCTGCAGAACGGCGAGACCTGCCAGCGCGAAGGCGTGCGGCTTGACCTTCGACTGCTTCGGGAACTCGCCCTTGACCGCCACCACGGCAGCGGCGATGGCGACCAGCGTCAGCAGGTGAGCGGTGTGGGCGTGACCCATTTCAGAACCCGAGACATTGGCCCAGCCGGAGGCACCCTGGAAGAGGATCAGTCCGAATGAGATTCCCGCCAGAGGCATCATCGCCTTGCGCATGACCGCGGTCAGTCATCCCCGGTTCTTCATCCTCTCCGACGCGCCCGCACTCGGCCACCTCACCTCACGACAGTCCTTCAGATTCCCCTCGCCGCTTCCGAAGGCGAACGGCCGGGTTCTCAGCCGTGGGAGTAGGTGATGCCGAAGCCGCCGCGCGGGTGGTTCCACGACACAGCACCCTGGTCGCACATGATGAAGCAGGTGCCGCACTCGATACAGTCCTCGTACTGGAACTTCATCTCGTCCAACCCCTGGTCGCGGAAGTTGTAGCACTGGGCCGGACAGCCCCAGACGCACATCATGTGGCTGCAGTCGTTGCATTTCGAGGTCTCGACGATGATGTGGGCGTGCTCGTGGTCATCGATGTCGTAGGCGATCAGGCCGAGACCGTTCTTGATGTCGTATTCGAACAGACCGATTTGCTTCTTGCTCATGATCTCAACCTCCTATCGCGCCTCAGAGCTTCCTTCCCAGCAACCCGAGTCGGGCCAACCCGAAAAGACTCATGCCCTTCTTATACGCCTTACTCCTCTTCCGCAGTTCTTTCCTGGTTTGCTTGAACACCTTCTCTGCCGGCACTTTCTCCTCGCCGATCTCCCTGAACACCCGATTCGCGGTCTTGCCCAGAAGTTGCGGCAGCCAGGTGAAGTTGGCGGGATCATTCAGGAACTTGGTCGCCGACTTGAATCGCTTCAGGTCGCGGAAGATGTAGGAGGCGCGCAGGTCGGTCTCGTACTGCTTCAGAGCGAGGGCGTCGACGCTGCCTCTGCTGATGCAGTCGGCGATGGCACGACCGGCGAGGATGCCGGAATGGAGCGCGTTGTTCATGCCCTGGATCATCATGCCGTTGGCGAACACCAGGCCCGCCGCGTCGCCGACGATGACGGCGCCGTCGCGGACGAAGCGATGCGGCATCCGATGCAGTCCGTACTCGGGACAGAGGTGGCCGGAGTATTCCACCGCGGTGCCACCTTGGATGAGCGCAGCGATGGCCGGCTGCGCCTTGAACGCCTGATAGAGATCGTAGGTGTGCAGCCCTTGAGGGAGGGATTTGAGTTGCACGATGATGCCGCATGAGACGGTGTCCTCGTTGGTGTAGAAGAAGCCGCCACAGCGAGGCATCAGACCCGCGGTATCTGGGTATTTCTTCCAGGCCGCTTCAGCCATGTCGTCGTACAGAGACAGCGCCAGTTCCATCGCCATGCCGGAGGGCGGTCTTTCCTCGTCACCCGGGAAACAGTTGAACCGCTTGTCGATCTCCTCTTTGCCCAGATGAATGATCTCCTTGATGCCGAGCAGCATGTCGTCCTTCTTCTGGGCGTGCAGCATCGAATCGAAGTCGTAGGCGCGCGTCAGCACGCTGTTGCTGCCCTCGGCGATGACCACGACCTGCGCGGTCATCACCTCGCCATCCTGGACGATGCCGCGGATGGTGCCGTTACGGATCGCATCGATCGTCGCACCCTCCAGTCCGTCGACCTTCCACTTCTGGCCGATTCCGAGGCCGGAGTCATCGGCCGGCGTGGTCAGGTCGCGCGGGTCGTACGCCTCGTGGTCGAGTCCATCGATGTGCAACTGGTCGATTCGGATGCCCGGCATGACGAAGATGCCGGCCTCCTCCATCTTCTCGGCCAGCCACGCGTCGGTCTTGGCGCGGAGCACCGAGAAGGCGGCGCGCTGACTCGGCTCCTCGGTGTCGCCGGTACCGTCCCACGAGGCGAAGCGACCCTCGATGAACAGCGCGTCCTCGCTGCTCAGGAATCCGATCTTCTTGTGGTTGATGCAGCGCTCTATCCCGGGGCAGTCCATCTCCCAGTTTCCCAGATGCTTCTCGAAAGCGTCGAGGTCACGACCCCACAGGATGCCGCCTGTCATGTTCTTGCCGCCGATCGGATCGCCGCGGTCGACCACTAGGATCCGATCGCCCTCGATGCCCTCATCGAGCAGTTGGAAAGCGGTCGCGGCGCCGGCGAATCCGGCGCCGATGATGATGACGTCGAAGTCGGTCTCGTCGCCCATCGCGCCACCTCTGTCTCGCGCCACCCGCGTTGCGTCCTTGAAACTGCCGTGATGACCTCCTCGACGTGGTCGGCCGGAGGACCGAGGCCCGCCGTCACCTTCCAGCCGCTGACCCCGTAGCCACCCCCTCCGCTCACTTCGTCACCGGTTATCCACTCACACCTTCATCATCAGACCGCCGACTCAGTCACCACCCGCCCAGACGCCACCGGATCGTAATCGGCGGAGGCAGGTTCATGCCCGACCGCCGGAGCAGTCGCTGACGATGACGGTGGCGACGGCGCCGGGCAAGTGCATCCTGTTCGGAGAGCACGCGGTGCTGTACGGTTCTTCGGCGGTCGCCGTCGCCATCGACGCTCGTGTCAGGGTCGAGGTGCGGGAGGCGGAGAGCGGTCCGCGCGTCGACGGCCAGATGATCGGTCCGGGCCGCCACCCGCATGTCCGTAGCATGCTGGAGTCGTTCGGGTTGCCGGCCGACGCGGCCATCGACGTTCGGGTCGACAGTGACCTGTTCTCGGCTGCCGGCCTCGGCTCGTCGGCGGCGCTGTCGGTCGCCGCCGGCGCTGCGCTGATCGGCCGAACCAGCGGTGGAGCGGCCTTGACCGGCGATGATCTCGATCGGATCGCCGCCGCTGGCCACGCTGCCGAGGCGGCCGCGCAAGGTGGCCGGGCCAGCCC
>CAUZSY010000089.1:0-6707 GCA_963582725.1 Candidatus Thalassarchaeaceae archaeon | reverse complement strand
TTCTCTACTCCCAGAGCAGAACGGGTGGCAGCGAGAACCAGCGGCCGTGGCGTGACCGTCGCGGCGAGCAGGAACGCCCGCTCTTCGCGCCCCAGAGCGCTCGGGTCGATGGCACTCATCTGACCGGCGCTGGTCAGCGCTTCGACAGACTGGGGGTCAGCTTCGAACCAGTCGTCCAACTGGCCCGATTCGACCTCTTCGACGGCATGTGCCGTGAATTCTCGATAGGTCTGCCACCGCTCGATCTCCTGCGCATCGTCCCGGCGCTGCTGCTTGCGAGCGATCGACGCATCAGCGTAGTCGATGCAACGGTTGAGGAACTCGATGACGGCTGTCCGGGCCCGTTCATCCATCAGCCCGCCCCCCACCCCGGATTTCCCGCAGCGCCTCCGTTCTCTCCTCTGTCGACTGACGCCGGTCGGCCTTGGCGTCGTATTCCATCCGACTCATCAACCGCTTCGCCGGCATTCCGGCCCAGACCTCCGACGCCGGCACATCCCTAGTCACCACAGCGCCGGCCGCGATCACGGCCGCCGCATGGACGGTCACCCCGGCGACCAGCGTCGCAGCGCCACCGATGACGGCACCGTCCTCGACCATCACCGGCTGCCAGAGGAATGGATTCCCGCTCGGCGGGAACCTGTCATTCAGCAGGGTTGCGTTCGGACCGACGAAGACATCCGAACCGATGATGCTCCGGTCAGCGATGTACGCGCCGCCCTGAACTCGGCAGCGATCTCCGAGCACCACATCTCGGCCGATGTGGGCCAGGCAGCCTATGCTGACATCCTCACCGATGCGGGCGGAATGGCCGATGTGACAGGGCGCCCAGGCGATGGAACCCCGGCCGAGATCGAACCTCTCACCTGCCGATGGCGCAGCCATGGCCTCGTCCGAGGGGGTGGTCATGGAATCAGTCGCTTCGTGCGCGCGAGCGCGCGCATGCGCCTGCGTTGTCATCAGATTCCTCAGTTCTACAGCATCCTCGTCTGCGTCCATCTGCATCGAAACCCCCTCAGTCGATGCCCAATGCGGCGAGCAGCCTGTCCACATGACCTTTCGTCCTGACGCCGTATCCGACCCACGCGAGCCTACCTGAAGCCATGATGGCAAAGCTCGATCGGATGACGCCCTCGTATGTTCGGCCGTAGTTCCTCTTCTCGCCCCAGGCGCCGTACATCTGCATCAGGTTGCCAGCAGCATCGACGATGAGATCGAATGGAAGTCGTTGTCGGTCGATGAAGCGTTGATGGCTCGCCTCGCCATCCTTGGAGACTCCGATGACCCGCCAGCCGGCCGCCTGCAACCGGCTCCAACGGTCGCGGAAGTCACACGCCTGGACGGTGCAGCCGGGGGTGCTGTCCTTCGGATAGAAGTACAGGATCAGACCGGCACAGTCGGCTGCGGACAGAATCGTCTCCAGTCGGATGGTGGAGCCGTCCTGCAGCATCGCTTCGAAATCCGGCGCATCGTCACCTACGACGAGTCTCGCCATGCCGGGCTGGTCGAGGCGCTCACACTCAAGTGTGACGGAAGATGCCCCGGCCCTCGCCCTTCGGCATCGAGCCACTGTTAGCATCATCGAGGGTCCGAGTCCGGTCAGTCTGTCGACCGTGACGCCGTGCCCATCCTGTCGCCGGCAGCCTCGGTGGCGATGATCAGCACCTGCCGGCCCTGCCACCTACGCTCTACCAGCCCGAGTTCGGCCAGCCTGCCGATCAGCCCGACCCTGCGCGTCCTGACGGTGGCCGTGGTCCAACCGGCCGGTGTCCCAGGTCCCCAGCCCTCCGTCAGGATCATGTCGAGTTCCGTGTTGGTCAGGGCTGAAGTGGCGACCGCTTCGAGAACCAACTGCATCGATCGCCATTCGGCCGGCAGGCGAGCGTGGATGAATCCGAGCAAGGCTAGTTGTTCGCGCTCTGTGAGGGCGGTCTCCGAATCGCCGTCGAGGACGGGATTGCGCCGTTTCGAGAAACTGAGACCAGCATCGGTGAGGTAGTGGCCCGATCCGGTCCTGACATGGAAGCCGAGAACCTCCAGCAGACCACCGGAGCGACCGGCTGCACCGAGCAGTTGATTGACGAGTCGGCCGCGAGCCCGACTGCCATCGGCTCCGAAAGCCGCAGCCATGCCGCCGCTGTGCAGCAGTCCTCGCTTTTCGTCGATCTCACCGAGGTGTCTCCAGACCGCCGAGAGGGCGTGCTCTACCGATCCACGTGCAGCTGAGTCATCGAGCGGACCCGTTGCCATCTTCGTGCTTATCGCCCGCAACGCCACCTTCAGTGGCAATGACCGGAGCAGAGATCCGGGCAGCATCGCCTCTTCATCGACCTCGGTAACTTGAACCGTCTCGATCCGCTTCGGTATCCGCGTCCGTTCCAGCCCGCTGAGCACGATGGACGGTTGTTCGGAAGTGTCATCGTGATCGACGTCGCTTCCATCGACTCCGCGTTCGGGCAGGTCATCTGCAGGATAGCCACGACCCCTGTCGATGGCTGCCGCCACCTCCTCCGGACCCGGGCGGGGACGGTGGACCTCTCCCTGCTCATCACTCTTCGAATCGGGACGGATGGAGTCCGGCGGAAGTTCGGTCAAGGCTACGGCGAGCATCTCTTCGAGAGTCACACCGCGATCCAGCGATGTTCGCAACCAGTCTGCCAGCACCGCATCCGGAACATCGATCCAGACCTTCGCCATGCGGTCATGACGATGACGAACACATATCAACTATGCTGTATGTTGTGTGTTTTCGGCTGATGTTGATTAAATTGAAGTTGAAGTTGGATGATAGCAAGATAGAGCAACTAGATTTTGTTGGCTGTTGGAAATCTAATCCATACCAATCCCATATCTGATGCTGTGCACAGGAGTCCCAGACTGCCGGAGGTGGTGGTGAGGTTGTGGTGAGGCGGTTGATTCGGATGGGACCGGGAGCTGGGATGCGGGGTGCGACATAGGTGGACCTGCAGCGCTGACGGGGTCATTCGATGAACCGCAGGATGTCAGACAACGCCTTACGCCGCAGGTCGGGAACCATCGCATTCTCTGCTGGATGGCCGACGGGCATCAGCAACATCGCGCTCTCGAGCTCCGGCCGGTCGAGGATGCGGCGCAGGAAACCCATCGGCGAGGGGGTGTGGGTGAGGGTGACGAGTCCCATGTCGTGGATCGCGGCGATGAACAGTCCAGCTGCGATGCCGCACGATTCCTGCGAGTAGTAGGTGGGCGCAATCTCACCGTTCGGGCGCAGTCGTCTGGTATGTCTGAACAGCACGACGACCCATGGCGCATCGGTGATGTGCCGTTTCACGTGATCGGTTCCGAGCGGTTCCAGCACCTCACGCCACGCCGCCTGGAGTCGCTCCTCGTAGAATCGCTTCTCCTCCTGCTCGGCGGCGGTCCTGATGCGCCGCTTCACCGCTTGGTCCGAGACGGCCACGAAGGTCCACGGCTGCAAATGAGCCCCCGAGGGGGCGGTGCCAGCGGTCTGAACCGCCAGCTCGATGAGCCGTTTCGGCACCGGAGCGTCGGAGAAATGTCTGGTCGTCCGTCGGCCCGCCATCGCCTCGTGGAACGCCGTGGCACGGCTCAGCATCTCCTCCGGCGGGCGCTCGATGAATCGCAACGGCACGAAGTCAGGTTCGGCGGCAGCAGCGGCCCGTTCGGTCGAGTCGGCCGCCTCGGCCCGTCCTGGCTGCTCGTCGCCACCGAGTCCACGAGGCTCGGCCGGCATCGATCACTCCGATGGGGTGACGTCGAACTGGCAGACCTCCAATGGTGGGTCGCGGTTCGAGATGACTCCCGTGAATTCGCGGTTGCCGTCGTTCGACCGGGCCAGAATGCGGAATTCGGTCTCATCATTGGCATCGTGCTTCTCGAAGTGTTCGACGAAGACGCGGTAGACGCCGATCGGCGCCTGACCGCGAGGCCAGAAGACGTTCTCGATCGGCTCGGAGCTGGTCGCGCTCTCGTTCATGTCGATGTCCAACCGGCCGCCGCACTGCGAGAACCGGTTGTCGAACGATATCCTCTCTCCTGAGGGGCAGATGACCGAGAGGTCGAGATCGTTGTTGTTGTCCCACATCAACGAGACCTGGACATCACCGGTCGCCGCACCCTCGCGGTCGAGCCGCTCGGCGAAGTCGTCCACCTCAGCCTCGACCTCGGTACCGATCGGTTCGTGCTCCGGCTCCGGCGGAGCGGGTGGTTCGGGTTCCGGCAGCGGTTCAGGCTCGGGTTCAGGCTCGGGTTCCGGTTCCGTCGGCAACTCGATCTCATCGATGGGTTCCGGTGCCTCCGGGATGACGATGGTCGGCCGTCGACGCTGACGGGAGCTCTTCGGACGGGAAGTCTTGGGTGGTTTGATCGATGCGCCGACCGGCGCCGGCAGCATCGTGCGGCTGCTGGCGCCGAAGTAAGTCTTCATCAGTCCGTAGGCGACTGACAGTGCGAGCACCGAGATGACACCGGTTGACAGGGGTTCCATGGAGGGGCGAAGGGGGGGGGGCTCTTTTCCTTTGCACCTGACGCCTCTTCCCCTGATTCCCCACTCCAACCCCCGAATACGCCCTGACTTCACCGCCTGACCGGCCGGAAATTCCGAACCGGGGACGAAGTCCCCGATTTCAGGGATGGCGGTCTGATTTCTGCCGAAACACGACGCGTGATACGGATTCTGTACGAGAATCGGTCGATGAGGCGCAGCCTCGTCCGCCGAGGCATTCATAGTCTTGCTACTCTCACTCCACTCGGGGTGCGACCGTGGCTAGGGACCGACTCACTCGCCGTGGACGGCGTTACATGCGCAGAATCCTCAAGGCGACTACCATCGACGCCCTGCAGGACATCGCCAGCGAGATCCAGAACGACCTCGATCTGCGGCACGTGACATACGACGAGGCGAACTATCTCGGCAATCGCATCCAAGAGCGGGTCGATCAGATCGATGTCAACAAGATAGTCTACGCGATCAGCGATCGGGACACCTACCGTCGGACGCTGGACATCTACCTGAAGGACGGACTGCTGACCCGCACCGAGCAACTCCTGCTCTGGGATGAGAGGCGGAAACTCGGCATCAGCCAGGACGAGCACGAACATCTGCTCGCCCTGCTCGTCGCCCAGTACGCGAAGCAGGGACGCACCGTCAGGATCCAGACCAAGGAGAGTGCTACAGGATGAAGAGGCCAACGATTGTCATCACACTGCTCATGCTGCTGATGCCGTACGCGGCGCTCGGGCCCGGGCCGGCCACTCAGGTCGGCAACGAATCCGATCTCGGTCAGGAGCCGTCCAGATTCTACAGCAGCCATCCGATTTTGGCGCCGCCCATCAATCGTAGCCTGGAGACCAACACCCCGGCCACCCTGACATGGATACTGAACAACCCAACCGGCTCTTCCATCATCTACGATCTCGTGATGACCAACGACCCGGTCAATCTCTGGTTCGACGACACACTGATGAACGGCGTTTCACCAATCACAGTCGCCTCAGCCAGCAGCGCCTCGTTCGACATAACGGCCACCATTCCCTCGGGCACGGCCCGCGGAACGGCGGCCAGTGCATCCGTCACCGCGACGCCGCAGAGTAGCGGCAGCACACTGACAGCATCGGTCACCGTGATGGCCCGCGACAACTATTCCGGCTCCATCACCGACAACGGCACGGTGCACGATGTGCTGCCCGGAGCGAATGGGACCGTCCGGTACACGATCACCAATGATGGCACAGCGGCGACCGACTACCTCATCACCTCGGAGATCATCCAAGCCCCGGTCGGCTGGCTCGTCAGCATCGAGGGCTCCACCGAACAGCCCTTCAGGACCAGCGTCATCCAGCCGGGTGCGAGCGCGATGGTGACCGTAATGGTACGCCCCGCATCTCTGACCAATCCGCTCGACCCGTTGGCGATGCTGACGCAGGGCCTGCAGCTGTCGCTCCGATCCATGTCGATCCCGACCGGTGGCGGGGGCCCAGCCATCGAGACCACGAGCCTCGAGGTCGGCGGCGCGATATCCGCGGCGATCACCCCCGACGTCGATTACTTCGAATTGACCGAGAGCGAACTGCTCGCCCATTCGATCTCGAAGTTCGTCGGTGTCTCGATATCGCTGCAGCACAATCTGCCGGCTCTGCCGGTAGGCGCCGTGGCGAATGTCTCATTGACCGTCGATTCGCCGCTCATCCACCCACAGACGACGGGTGCGGGAGCCAGCGAAGCGCTGCGCTGGAACGGCACGGTCTCGCCACCTTACCACGAGTCGCTCTCGATGTCCGAGAACATCCTCGCGACGGTCGGCGTCCTCGGGCCGGTCGACGACTACCCCATCGCCGGCGATATCGAGTTCACCATCCGAGCCCAGATCACCACCCTGACCGGCATGACGGTCGCGGTCGACTACCCCCCCGGTCTGGCGAACTTCACCGTGCATGTGCCCGAGATCGTCGATGCTCGGCTATTTCCCGGCGCCAACGGCACCGGCCAGCCCGGACTGTCGTCCTCGATGTCGGTGACCTTGATGAACATCGGCAATGACGCTCACAACTTCACCGTCAGCGCGTCCGGTCCCGAGGGCTGGGACGTCTCCGTGTCGGCGCCCAACGTCACCAATGTCGAGTCGCGTCCGGCCGATTGGCCGGACTCCGACGGCAGTGAGAACCGCTCGGTGACACTCGTCGTGACTCCACCGGCCGACGCTCTGGCA
>CAUZSY010000088.1:0-6784 GCA_963582725.1 Candidatus Thalassarchaeaceae archaeon | reverse complement strand
GACCTCGCCCGGCAGGCACCGGCGCTGACTCATCTTCATCGAAGAACTCAGCTCCACAGGAGGGGCATCTCGGCTCGTTCTCGCGCACTGGATAGTGCCCACAAGCCTCGCAGGCGAACATCTCCTCATCCGTGTCCGGCACATCCTCGACATCCCCCCATACATGCTCGACCTCACCCTCCTTAGATCGGAACAAGGCGAACTGTGTCACCAGATCATATCCCTTCAGCCGCATCTCCGTGTCGATGGCGTGGGTGAACGCGTTCGACAGCTCGGAGGCGTTGTCGAGTACTCGGCCGTCGTCAATGAAAGTCACGTTGATCCTGACGATGCCATCGTTCAGCCCGACCTGTGGCGCATCGACCGCGACGCCTCGTTTGCGGGCGACTCGGCGAACCGCTATCTCGGTCATTCGACGCAGAAGGGTCAACGACGGGGCGACTGTCGGCGCTGAACCGCCGCCCGGCGGATCCGGGTCATCGAGGAAGCGAGTCGGACCGGTAGACGGCGACTCTTCCCTCAGGTGCGATGGCATGCCTGGATCTATCTGGCCGAGGAATTCGTTGGCCGCATCCTGATTCATCGACAACCAGGCAATCCGAGCATCGGCCTTCTTCGCCCTCTCGGCGTGCGACAGGGCATCGACCACCGCATCGGTCTTGGTCGAAGGCGCGCGCACCGCATCGGTGCCGGTGAACGGTGGCTCGGGGTCGATCTGAGGCACCGTCGTCTGTCCAGGCTGCACTGCAGCGTGGACTTCGACTCCGGGATCGATTGGCGCTGGTTGCGGCTGTGTGGCCGGGTTGACTGGCTGGATGCTGCCATCCATATTGGTCGCTAACTGTTGCAGGAACTCGCTGGCCGGCGATTCAGCCGGTCTGCCGACGGCTGGAGGTTGGCCGCCGGCGGGCTGGCCATGCGACGGTTCGGCTGATTGGAGGCTCTCTCCGGCCACATCCAGTGAGCCCGCCGCGGACAGATCCTGACGGGACCCGCATTCAGGACAGAAATTGGAGTCCTCAGGGATCTCCTCGACACAGGATTGGCAGAGCATCGGCGTCCCACCTCGCGGTTGGCTCGGCATTCCTGAAAAAGAGTTACCCGGACAGAACCGTTCTCAGTGCCCTCCATGCAACAGATCGAACTCGCACGGGCGACGCTGAAATGCAGGTTCGCCTCCGGCTGGTCGGGTGCTCGGGTGGACATTCGCGATGAAGGTCGGAACTGCATCGTCATAGGCGGCGGTCTGGCCGGCGTCACAGCCGCTCTGGCGCTGGCTGACGGAGGTCATGCAATCATCCTACTGGAAGCCAGTGGAAGCCTCGGTGGTCGAGTCCGGAGCGTCACCGATCCGGCCAGCGGCAGGAAGTTCGACAACTGCCAGCACGCTGCTTTCCGGGTCTATGGGCGATTCCTGCAGTTCATGTCCAGAATCGACGCGCGCTCATCACTCCGCATCCAGCAGCGGACCCATCTGCCGTTCATCGACCCGTCTGACGGCCGTATCGGGGTTCTTCGGACCGGCCGGCTGTCACCGCCGAATCACATGTTCGAGTCGATGCTACGATTCCCGTTCCTGTCGCTCAGCGACAAGATAGGCATGCGGAGGGTGATCAAGGCGCTGAACAGGATGAGCGAGCAGGAGAGGTGGGCTCTGGACGATGTGAAGTTCACCGACTGGCTGCTTCAACAGAGACAGAGCGAGGCTGCGATCAATCGATTCTGGGGCTACTTCACACTCGCAGCGCTGAATCTGCCCGCCTCGGAAGCGAGCACGACCCAGGCTGCGTTCCTGTTCAAGGAGGGGCTGTTCGGAGCTGCTGACGCATTCGATGTCGCCTGCTTCACCAGGGACCTCTCACTGGCCATCGGCACGCCGGCCCTGGCCGCATTGAAGGCGACGGGCATCGATGTTCGACTGAACACGTCCTGTAGAGACCTGCTATTCGATTCCGGTCGATGCGTCGGCGTCAGCACCAAGGCTGGAGACCTGCTGGCGGACTCCGTCATCCTAGCGACTCCGCACGGCCGAACAGCCAGACTGCTGAGCAGTGCGAGGGGAGCGCCGGCGTCATCGGCCGCCGTGTCGGGTCGCCTCTCGCAACTGGGTACGCGGTCGCTGATCGGTCTGCACGCGCTGCATGCTGAACCGATCACGCCGCCGGGCTTCACCTTCGCTGCGGTCATCGATGAACCCGTCATCCAGATGGTCTTCGACAGGAACAGCGAACTCGACCCGGCAGAGTGGATCGATGGGCATCAATGGATCTCGGTGCCGGTCAGCGCCGCCGAGCCTTGGCTCGACTGGTCCGACGATCGACTGCGCGCCGAATACATGCGAGTCATTCGCCAGCTCTGGCCCGATGCCGGGGAACCTGCTTCGTTCCATGTCATCAAGAATCGACGAGCGACCTTCGCACCGACCACCGGACAGCACTCACTGCGACCTGCGACAACAGATGCCGCGCCCGGTCTATATCTTGCTGGATCGTATGTCGCGACCGATTGGCCATCGACCATGGAGAGCGCTGTCAGGAGTGGAATGGACTCTGCTGCCGCAGTCCTCGCCGAGGCTGGCGACGAAGCGTTCAGCGGTTGGTCGAACCGCAACGACTGGCCGACTTGGAGCGCGCCGCCGAGGAGGCACGATGAGGCTTGGCTGGCCTGGCAGCCGAACGGCTGATGAATCGATGAACGTTGAGGGATGACGATGGCTGAGAAGATCCACTGGGGCGACCACTCTATCGACGGCGATGAGGTCTTCCTGGCCGGTTTCGACAGTCGTCCCAGCCTCTCCGAAGCGGAATCGTGGTGTGCTGAGATCGCTGACACGCATTACGAGAACTTCGTCGTCACCAACTGGTTCACTCCGCCCGAGATGAAACAGCACATCCACAACATCTACGCGTTCTGCCGATTCGGCGACGACCTCGGTGACGACGCTCCGTTCGATGACGAGGGCAGATGGACCCTTCTAGACGCCTGGCAGACCGACCTCGCTGAGGCGGCACGCGACGATTGGAGCGGCTCGCCGAGGCATCCGATCCTGCGCGCCGTCCAGCGGACCGCGCGCGAGAAGTCGATTCCCGAGCAGCCCTTCCGACTCTTGATCGAGGCGTTCAAGATGGATCAGCGGAAGAAGCGCTACGACGACTATGCCGAACTGAGGAGTTACTGTCGACATTCGGCCGACCCGGTCGGTCACCTTTTCCTCTACGTCTACGGTCATGACGACCCCGCCCTCCGCTCACTCTCCGACCACACCTGCACCGCCCTGCAACTGGCCAATCATTGGCAGGACGTCGCTCGCGACCTCGATCAGGGTCGAATCTACATGCCATTGTCGACGATGCGAGAGCACGGTTATTCGCTGCAAGACCATCAGAACAGGATCGTCGACGAGCGATGGCGCGCGGCGCTGAAGGCTGAGGTCGACCGGGCTCAGTCCGAGTTCGATGCCGGCAAGGCGCTTTGGCCGAGATGCGACCCTCGTCTGGCGGTCGATCTGATGATGTTCACGATGGCTGGCGAAGCGGTGCTGGCCGCGATCCGTCGGCAGCACTACGACACCTGGACGAAGCGGCCGACGGTCTCTCGATGGCGGCGTTTCTTGATGCTGATGAAGGCGAGGCGTGCCTGGCGTCGGGCCGAGCGGACTCGCCATCGGGCCAAGCCGAGCGAATGATCTAGAATCGACTCACTGCCAGCCGGTGATGTTCGCAGTCGCCGACCGCCGCAGGCCGTGGGCAGACTCAGCAGAACTCGACCGACCACACCCTCTGACGAGCAGAAACTGCCCGGTTGGACGGAGGGCTTGAAAGCGAAGGGGTGCTCCACTCAGATGATCCTTGATGTCCGAGACCTTGCAGAGCAACCTGAAAGGACTGGATGTCGCCTTCATTCGCAAGGGCCGGCACGGTCGCACCGTCGATCAACGTCTGGAGCGGATGCGGGCCGCAGTCGAACTCGGTGTCGACGCGGCCAAGGCTGTCAGCGTCACCGCTATGGAGGCGCTCAGGGAGTCTGCCGTGTTCATGGGCGTCGTCGGCAGCCGTGGTGAACTGATCGATCCCTTCGGCTCGGTCGACGCACCCGTATGGGTCGAGGAGGACCTGCCCGAACCGCTGTTGAAGGCGGCCTACGACTACTGCGAGGAACTGACCCGTCGCGAGGCTGGCAACTTCTTCCACTCGTTCAAGTATCTGCCAGACGACCAGCGCCGATCCATCTGTGCCTACTACGCGTTCTGTCGCCGCGCCGATGACATCGCCGATGACGACTACGATGACCGGTTTCCCGGTAGTGATGGAGCCGAGGACCCGGAGGTGCTGGAGTATCTCGACCGCATCGAGAGTCTGTCGGCAACCGACCCGGTGGTCGACAGAGCGCATTTCAAGGAGAAGATGGCGCAACTGTTCTTCTTCCGCAAGAAGCTCTCGACCGCATACAACTGCCTCGCGTCGACGGACCCGATATTCATGGCCCTCAAGGACACCGTGTCGCGCTACGAGATTCCACGCGCCTACATGGACGACATGATCACCGGCATGGAGGAGGACTTCTTCCAGAACCGTTACCAGACCTTCGAGGACCTCTACACCTACTGCTACCGGGTGGCCAGCGTGGTCGGCCTCACGTGCATCGAGATCTACGGCTACGATGATCCCATCGCTCGCGATCACGCTGAATCGTGGGGCATCTTCATGCAGATGGGAAACGTCCTGCGCGATGTCGCTGAAGACGCTGCGAACGACAGGATCTACCTGCCGTTGCAGGACCTCGAGCGGTTCGGCATCAGCGAGCAGGACGTGCTGGCTGGAGATTCGGTGCTCGAGCATCCCGGATGGACGCCGTTCGTCGAGCACTTCGTGTCGCTCGCCGACACCTATCGTGTTAGAGCCGAGCGACTGCTGCCGCTGCTCGACAAGCGGAGCAGGTACAGCCCGGCGGCGATGATGGCTTTCTACGATTCGATCTTCAGGAAGATCGTCCGCAAGGGCGGCGACGTGTTCAGCGAGCGCATCAAACTGAGCAAGTCGGAGAAGTTGTGGCTGGCGGCCAGGGTCTACGTCAAGCACCGCTTCCTCTGACCACCTCTGCCCCGGAGAAGCGTTTCTACTGACTCCAGCGAACGACCGGCTGTTCCTCGTCCATCCCACCATCCGGCCCACCCGCACACCTGACCTCACCATCGACTCGAGACCCGGTCGCCTCCGTTCAGTCATCACGGACTTGACCGAGCGAGCGAATGGAACGGGGCATCTGTTCGAGAATTGATGCCAAGATGCTGCCTCCATTCGTGAGTGAGGCTGAACAGGTATTCCTGTCTGCTCTATCCAGTGGACGAGGGTTGAAGGGGAGCGGCGATGGCCGGCCGCCTGAGGTGGCATGATGCGTGTAGCTGTGCTGCTCGAGGACAGATGTCAGCCGAAGAAGTGCAACGACCAATGTCACGCCTTCTGCCCGCCGGTCCGGAACGGGATAGAATGCATCATTCTTGACGATACCAGCGGCAAGCCGCTGATCAGCGAACCGTTGTGCATCGGCTGCGGCATCTGCGTCACGAAGTGCCCGCACGATGCGCTGATCATCACCAATCTGCCAGAGGAGCTGGCCAGCGAGATGAGCCACCGCTATGGCGAGAACGGATTCCGACTGTTCCGACTGCCGACGCCACGAGAACAGCAGGTGGTCGGCATCCTCGGTCAGAACGGCATGGGCAAGTCGACCGCTCTGAACATGCTGTCCGGATCGCTGAGACCGAATCTGGGCGACTGGACAGAAACACGACAGTGGTCCGAGGTCATCGAAGCGTTGCCGCGTGGCGAGTTGCGCGATTACATGACCGAGGTCGCTGCTGAGGATGTGACCATAGCGGTCAAGCCGCAGTACATCGACAAGTTGCCGAAGATCTTCGATGGCGAGGTCGCCGAACTTCTGCGGAAGGTCGATTCCAGAGGCGAGATGGATGAACGGGCAGAGGCGCTGGGCATCGACCACCTGCTCGACCGCCGGCTGCCGCAGTTGAGCGGCGGCGAGTTGCAGCGGGTCGCCATCTGTGCGACCCTGTTGAAAGAGGCGGATGTCTACTTCTTCGACGAAGCGACCTCCTATCTCGACATCTATGAGCGGATGCGCGTGACGCGGATCATCCAGGATCTGGCCGCCTCCGGCAATCGCGTCCTCGTCGTCGAGCACGACCTCGCCATACTCGATGTCCTGTGCGACCAGATCCACATCGTCTACGGCGAGCGCGCCGCCTATGGCATCTTCACGCCGGCTCGGCCTGCCAGGACGGCGATCAACTCCTACCTCGACGGCCATCTGGCGGAACAGAACATCCGCATCCGCGACAAGCCGATCCGCTTCCTGACCGGCCGGATTCGCGGCGAGAAGATCGGCGGCCCCATACTGCAATGGGGCGATCTGGAGAAGACACTGGGCGACTTCACCCTGCGCACAGGTGAAGGCACTCTGCACTCGTCCGAAGTGGCCGGGGTGGTGGGGCCGAACGGGACCGGAAAGACGACCCTCGCGAGGATCATCGCGGGCGAGATGGAAGCCGATTCCGGCTGGCTGACGATGGAGGCAGAGATCTCCTACAAACCGCAACACGTGAAGGCGACCTTCGACGGCACGGTGCGCGACTGGCTTGACACAGAACTCGGCAACAGATGGCATGCAGGCGAGTTCCACACCACCGTCATCCGGGCACTGAACGTGCATCAACTGGTCGAACTGGAGGCGAAGCGGCTGAGCGGCGGCGAGCTGCAGGCCGTGTCGA
>CAUZSY010000087.1:0-6818 GCA_963582725.1 Candidatus Thalassarchaeaceae archaeon | reverse complement strand
TGCCCGCCTCGGAGACATGTTCTGCCAGCACGCTCTGATCGGCCAGCCACGCCTCGACGTCCTCGACCGAGTCGAGGCGTCGTTCGATCAATTCGGCGATGAATGGTTCGAGGTCGGTTCGACGGGTCGGATCGAACCCGGGCGCTTCGAGATCCATGCTTCCGCCGCCGCCGCGACAGGCCTTCAACATCTCGTCCGAGGCACTCTGGCATCGACAGGGGGGAGCGGTCGAAGCACGGTGCTGAGAGCCAACGGTCGAGGTGGTGGCCACTGGAGTGGCGGTGCCGGCTCAGGTTGGGTCTATTCAGTCTCGGCGAATCGACAAAGGTCCGTTCGGCAGGGGGCCTTGCTGGCGCGTCCACCTCAGGCACTTCCACTCCTCGGGAGCGGCGGCGCAGCGCTGTCTCAGCGCATCAATGTCCGGGTGATCGGGGTTGTTCGCCTCGGTCCAGCAGGCGACGCAGAACCGCTTGCCCTCAAAGTCGACGAAGTTCAGCGGCGTGCAGGTGACGGCGCAGGTGGCGCAGGTGCGGTAGCCGTGGAACCGTCCCATGCAGCGGCCGATGCGGCGCCCCATGAATGAACTTCCCCCTCCGAAGACCTCGTAGGTGCCTGCGGAATCGAGGTTCTGCGATGCTCGGTTCGGGTTGCTTAGAAGCGGGGCGAGGATTGTTTTGAGTCGATTCTCTCAGTCAGCGGGAGTCAGTCCGATCTTGGCGATGTCGCAGGCTGTCGCGTGCGCGATGAACCGCGATTCGAGCTCGCCGGGGGTTGCTTCGGGGAGGCTCGGATCGTCGGCCGAGGCGGCGCCTATCCGGACCAGGCCAGCGGCGCTCGGCACCGGTCTGGCCGGTTCAAGGTCGGCACCTATACAGGTCATCAGATCAGCCGCCTCGATCTCGTCGGCGTCGAAGCCGACGGTGGGCAGGGACGCGGGCATCGAATCGAGCGGCGGATCGCCGGTCAGCGCATGTTCGATCGAAGGCAGGTGGACGAGCCACGCCCGCTCGTCACCCGCTCGCAGACCGGCCCGCTCGAAGCCGGTCCTGATCTGATGCGTGCCTGCGAGGATCCGAAAGAATTCGGCGTCCGGGCTGCGGGCCGTGTTGGTCTGTCGTATCCATCGATTGGCGGTGGCCGTCCAGACGCTCCAGAGGTGTCTTTCGCTCGCCGCCGCCGACCAGGCGAGCAGAAGCCAGCGGTTGTCGGCTCGCTCGCGCATCCACGCTTCGATGATCGGGTGAGGGTCGGCGACTGCGGAATCGAAGCGAGCGCCCCAGGCCGGAAACAGGGGCAGATTGACTCCGTCGATACGACCCCTCTCCGTAGTTCGCTCGCGCCTCGCTGACTTGAAGCGCGCGCTCCCAGAACCCGGACGGCGCGGACCTGCTCAGGTCCGGCTCAGCCGGCCGACCAGTCGTCTCGCCGACTCGACGAGGCGGCCGACGAGCTGAGGTGACCAGCCGCGCAGGTCCGCGACAGCCTGCAGGCGCTTCTCGTCGGCGCTGATCAGGTCGTCCGGTGTCGTCAAGCCGAGGCCGGCCAACTCTCGGGCTCGGACTCGCCCTATCCGGGGCAGGGCGACCAACGGCAGCAGTTCGGAGCGGCAGCCGTGCCGGACCCGCTTGTGCACCTCTTCGACCGCGTTCGCGACCTCTTCGGCGACAGCCGAGCCGTGCTGCTGGACGAGGTCGCTGGCGACCAGCCGTCCAGTCGCGTGCAGCAGCCATTCCGCCAGGTCTAGACGGGCTCGCAGATCGCCCGGCTGGACGCCGCGCCGCTTCTCGATGTCGCGTATCGATTTCTCGTCGATCCAGTCCTCCATCGTCACCACCGCCTTCATCCGGCCGAGATCCATCTGGTCGTCGACCAGACGCTCACGCTCGCTAGCGTCTCGCCGGGCCGACAGTTCCGCGACCTCACTGCCGCGGCTCCAGAACGGCAGGAAGTCGGGCGTCTCGGCGATCAGATGAAGAATCGAGAACGGGGTGAACTGGCCCTCCTCATCCTCGCCTGCTGCGATCAGAGCCGCCCGACGGGTGCCGCGTCTGATGATGTCGCCGCTGACCGGATTCAGGTAGAGTCGGGCGATCGTCTCGCCGAAGACGGTCGCCTCGTAGGTCATCGCGGCCGGCTCCGGCACCTCCGCCTCGAAGCGTCCCTGCACCTCACGGGTTGTCGAGAAGCCGAACACGGCCGGGCCGCGCCGTGGCGGCAGGCTGCGGCGGCGAGGCGCGAGGCTCGGCACCTCGGGCGGCACGCCGTCGAACACCACTCCTTGAACGCTCGCGGCGGCGCTCGCCCAGGCGGGCAGAGCGTCGTCCGCCGTGGCCTCATCAGCAGCGGCAGCAGCGGGTTCGGGAAGAACCGAGTCCGAGGCCGCGGCTCGCTCGGTGATGCGCGTACGGACCGCGTCGGTCTCGCCCGCCCGGTCGATCATCTCGCGGTCGACCAGCCAGTCGATGATCCGGTCGATCCTGTGCTGAAGATCGTCCCTGTCCATCTGGCGAGCCAGCAGGGTCTCGTCGAAGAATCGGCCGAGCATGTCGCGGTCGGTCATGCCACCGGTGGCCATCGCGGCGAGCACGTGGGTCAGCAGCGCCGGGTCGTCCTCGACATCTCGCATCGTTCGATTCGCGAGTTTCGAGGTGACGGGTTCGGGCTCACCGAGGATGTACTTCTCCTGCAACTGCCCTCCCTCAGCCTCGTCCTTGGCCATCAGCCACGCCTCGCCGACCGTGTCGAAACCGGGTCGGCCGGCTCGGCCCAGCATCTGATGGATCTCCATCACCGACATCGGCATCTGGCCGCCGGCTCGCGCCTCGTAGCGTCTGTGATCCCGGATGAGGACGCGTCGGGCTGGCAGGTTGATGCCGGCCGCCAGGGTCGGCGTCGCTGCGATGCAGTGCAGCAGCCCCTGCCTGAACGCATCCTCGACCAGCCGCCGCTGTTGACCGGTCAGGCCGGCGTGATGGAACGCGACGCCACCACGCACGGCTCTCGCCAGTCGGTCCGAGATGTCCGAAGAATCTTCACCGCTGTCGGTCATTGCAGCCGCCAGCTCATCGAGTTCCGCCAATCTCTGCGCAGCATCATCGCGGGCACTCCCGTTGGCGTCCCCGCCAGCAGCCCCGCCAGCCTTCTCCAGACCGCGCCTGACATGCTTCGAGAGGTCTCTCGCCTCCTTCTCCGCCGACGCCCTCGTGCTGACGAAGATCAGCAGCTGGCCGCCGTCAGCCCGGCTGTCGTCGAGCACCGCTCGGGTGGGCATCGTCGACCTGCCGCTCAGGGTCCTGTCGGCCGGCGCCGCGCTCATCTCAGCCGTCGGACCGATCGAGCGGTGGGTCGCCTGATCGAGACCGACCAGAGTCCCCATGTGTAGCGTCACCGGCCGCCAGTCCGACTCGATCAACTTCGCATCGAGCCAGACCGCCAGTTCGTCGGCGTTCGTGACGGTCGCCGACAGCGCCAGCCGCTGCGCCTCCGGACGGGCGTGCCGCAGCCTCGCCAGCACGACCTCCAGCGTAGGGCCTCTCGACACGTCGTTCAGCAGATGCAGTTCGTCGACGACGACGATGCTGACCCGTTCCAGCAGCCCCGGTCGGTTGCGGAGCATCGAGTCCAGTTTCTCGGTCGTGCAGACGATCACGTCGGCGTCCTCGATGCCGCTCTGCTCGCCCTGCCGGTCGCCGATCGCCAGTCCGACCCGCAGCCCGACCGCGTCGCCGAGCGCCCGCAGTTCGTCTACCTTCTCGCTGGCCAGCGCCTTCAACGGCACCAGATAGAACGCGCGCGTGCCGGGCTCCGAGACCAGCAGGCGGTGCGCCACGGTCAGATACGCGACCAGAGACTTGCCACTGGCGGTCGGAGTCGCGAGCAGCAGGTTACGGCCCTCCAGCGCCGGCCCCATCGCCGCCGCCTGCGGCGGATGCAGTTCGGTGAAGCCCCACTCGTCGCGGACGAACGCGAGCAGTTCCTCGGGCAGCGGCAGCGCTTCGATGCTGGTGTCGAATCGGTCCGGGTTCGGCACGCTGAGAATTCAGGTCCGGCCGTCCTTCAACTCTCCGCGGCGCGGCCGCCGCAGATGCGGCCGGACATTCAATAGCCCTCGACCCGCCACGCGGACGCATGAACGGGTCTGGCGGAACAGGTGATTCGGTCGAAGACAGGTTGGCGGTGTTCGAGGACGAGGCGGACGTCAACGACTGGGTGGAGATCTTCTGGGGTTGTTTCTTGGTCGCTCTCGGATTGCACCGTCTGATGGAGCCCGGCATGCTTCTCGACCCCGGCGCGATGCGCTTCATCGCCGGCGCGGTGACGGCCCTGGGCATGGCATGGATCGGCCACGGTCTGAAGGACATGGTTGTCAAGGAGATGCGGACCAGCATGGTGATGCTGCAGGACACCGGCACAACTCAGAAGAAGGTCGACTACGGCCTCATCCGTGACGTTCTGCTGCACCCGAACGAATACAAGGAGTTCCTGATGTACGCCTATGAAGCGGCCTTCGAGGACGGCATCCTGACCGAGGAGGAGCACGAGGAGCTGCGACGCATCGCAGCGGTACTCGACCTGTCGACACCCGAGGTCGCCAGCATCGCGACGCGGGCTGCGATCAACAGCGCCATCGCCGACGGTCACGTCAGCGAGGCGGAGATGGAATTGATTCGCGGTGCCGCGGCACCGCTCGGCATGAGCGAGGAGAATCTGGCTCGCATCGAGGAGGCGCTCGAGGACCATGTGCTGACCGATGAGGAGAAGGAGATGCTGACCACGATGCTCATCACCCTCGGTGAGGAAGAGTGACCGCTCGCTTTGCCCTGGACCCCAGCCCACTTCGGCACTTCAACCCGCGACTCCTCTGTATCGGCGAGTCCGGCAGGGGTTCCGGCGGTCGCCGATCGATGCAATAGTTCCATGCGTGACACCACCATCCGGCAGCGTGGACCCCGTAGACGAGTGGACCGTGGCCGAACTCAAGGCCGAGTTGCGGCGACTCGACCTGCCGGTCAGCGGCAACAAGCAGGAGTTGTACGAGCGTCTGCTCGATGACAGCGATTTCGAGGAGGTCTTGGAGGCCGAGGAGGTCTTGGAGGACGAACAGGAGGATGAAGGATTCGAGTTCGACTTCGCCGCGATGAGTCAGGCCACCCTGAGGACGCTGATACTCTACAGAGTCCAGATCGCCTCCATTCTGATAGTCGGCCTGTTGGTCGGGGCGGTGGCATTCGGCGGCCCGGCGCTTCTCGATGTGTTCCAGCCGAAGGAAGCTCCCGAGCCGGAAGTCCATATGTGGCAGTTCAGCCTCGATGAGCGCAGCTCAGAGAAGGTCCAGACCATATTCATTGAAGACGATACCACAGAGACCATCTCAGTCGTGGTCCCAGCCCCGGCGAATCTCTCGAGCATATACATCGGGGCCTACTGGAGGGAGTCCGACGAGCAGCCGGGGGGAATCGTGGGTTGCGACGAGGTGACCTTGCAGTTGGTACTCACCGATGTGAACAAGACGGCTCTCTACACACTTTCAAACACCGAAGCCACGAGCCAGGAGTGCGACGCAGATGGAACCGAGCCATGGGACCATATATGGTTCCAGTATGACCTCAATCTGCCAAATGTCAGCAGTTTCGAGGGGACAGAGGAAGAAGCATTTGCGTTCTGGGAGACCTTCACAGGAATCGGAACAGGGGAGTGGTTCATCGATATCAGAGTGGACACATACACCGTGTGGGGGACCGTGTGTGATTGCGAGGACGGCGAGGAGGTCCGACTGACTGTCTCTTACATCGACTACGAAGTCGAGATTTCAAAGGTCTCCCCAGATGAAGAATGAGGCAGCAACCTCTCACCAGTGTCGAGCTGACTCACGAGGGTGGCCTCTCCCTGACCGGACCCTATCCAGAACTAGAAGGAAGTCAGGATTGCGAGTCATCGTTCTCAGCAGCGAGCAGCGTCGAAGATGCCAAGTCGTCGGCCGGGTGGTATCGTCTCGATGGGTCTTGTGAGTGGTGCACCTGCCTTCCTGTATGGCACCGCCTGGAAGCAGCAGCGCACGACCGAATTGACCGAGACCGCGATCCTGCAGGGATTTCGCGGAATCGACACGGCGAATCAGGCCAAGCACTACTCCGAAGCGGCGGTCGGAGAGGCGATATGCAACCAGATCGATAGCGGCACGGTGGGCCGCAATGACCTGTTCATACAGACCAAGTTCACTCATCGGGCTGGCCAGGATCACCGTCTGCCCTACGATGCGGACGCGCCGGTAGGTCAACAGGTGCACCAGAGCTTCGCCAAGTCACTGGAGCACCTTCGCATCGATCGCATCGACTCCTACCTGCTGCACGGGCCGAGCCAGAGGGTCGGTCTGGCTGCCCGTGATCGGGAAGCGTGGTCGGCCATGGAGGCGGTTCACGAGCAGGGCGCGGTGGGCGCGCTCGGAGTCAGCAACTTCAGCGCCGAGCAGTTGCAGATCCTGCTCTCCGAGGCGAAAGTGAGGCCGAGGTTCGTGCAGAATCGCTGCTACGCGACCGCAGGCTGGGATCGACAGGTGCGCCGGATCTGCGAGGCGAACGACATGCAGTATCAGGGATTCAGTCTGCTGACGGCCAACAGAGATGTCTGGCAGGGCCGGCAGGTGGCGGCGATCGGCGAGTCGCACGGGATGACTCCGGCCCAGGTCATCTTCTGCCTCGCGCAGGATCTCGACATGCTCCCCCTGACCGGCACGACCGACGCAGCCCACATGCGGGCCGATCTGGCTTGCAGCCGAGATGTCCTCAGCCCCGAGGAGGTCCGACGATTGACGACGATCA
>CAUZSY010000086.1:0-6853 GCA_963582725.1 Candidatus Thalassarchaeaceae archaeon | reverse complement strand
TTATCTGGACCACGCCGGCCTCTGGCTGCACGATCACCCCGACGACGCGCACGGACCGCAGTGGGGAGGATTCGATGCAGCGCCTCGCGAACGCATCGAACTCCCGCTCGGTGAGCCGAGTCTCACGGCGGAACTGCGCTGCTTCGTGCTCGCCTGTCAAGGCGCATGGGAGGGAGACCTCCTCTCAACAGGGGAGGTGGGTATCCAAGGCATGCGACTGGTCGACCGGGCGATGGCTTCAGTATCAACTTCCAAATCACCCCCGAATAGTCTGGAGTGAGTTGTGATGCTGTGGCCGAGGGCATTTCAGGCCAGAGAGGGTGGGGTGAAGAAATCGAGCGGCAGTCGAATCAGACGAAACACAACGGACAATGAATGAGGGGTCGTCACTGTGCAGCGTTGCGGAGTCTCGCAGGTCGGAGCGGCACTCGAGGCGGGCGAAGACATCACCCTCGTCCTAATCGACAGGGAGACCACTAACGCCGCCGTCGAAGACCTCCGACAGCGAGCGACGGCGGCGGGCATCGAAGTCATCGAGGGCTCGTCGGGTGACCTCTGGCGGATGGCGCGCGACACGGCTGCAGAGCCCCCACATGAGATTCTCGCACTAGTAGGTAGAGACCCGAAGAAACATTCCACCGAAGCGTTGGCGGACGGAGGGCTGGTCTGGCTGCTGGCCGGCGCCCGTTACGCCCAGAACATAGGTTATTCTATTCGCACGGCCGAAGTCAGCGGCGCCGACGCGATCATCATCGATGCGGATGTGACTGGGGAAGAGCGCAGGACCGCCGTACGCGCCTCGATGCGCGCGAATCGCTTCATGCCGGTCGAGTGGGCCGACTCCGAAACGGCGCTTGCAGCGGCCTCAGCGGCTGGTGCTAGAGTCGTGGCCATCGAGGACGTCGGAGACACCGAACCGTGGCAGGCCGACCTTACAGGACCGCTGCTGCTGGTTGTCGGTGGCGAGCGGCACGGCGTTCCGGCAGCCGTGTTGCAGGCCGCCGATTCGATCATTCGGATTCCGATGGCCGGATTCGTTCCATCCTACAACCTGCAGGCACCGATGGCGGTGGTCGCGGTGGAGGCGTTGAGACAACGCCGAGGCTGAATCGCTCGGATCGGACGGCATCGCTCAGGTGACCGTCCTGAGCACGGTTCTTCTCAGCAGGCTTCAAGAATCGCTGGCGGCCCGGTTGGAGCATGGCCCTCGATATCGCATCGCTGTTGCTCGGCGATTTCTCCTACACGCTCAGAGTCGCGTTCGGCGGCATCGCTGGTTGGATCATCGGTCATCTGATCGTCGTCGCCATCGTCTCTGTGATCATCCTGGCGGCTCGCGACAGGGTCGCCCTGCGCGAACAGCTCGGGCTGTCCCAGAAACGGCTCGGTCTGTTGGCGGCGCTCAGCCTCATCTTCATCGCTCAGCACATCATCTACAGCACCACCCTAGGCTTCCCATTCGTCGGCGCCTTCGTCACCGCCCTCGCCGCCACCCTGTTCATCGGCTGGTCGTTGGAGACGGTCGCACCGGCGAGTGGCTGACCGGTTGGGTTCAAACGGCACGCCCTCCGCCTCGGCGGCATGGCGCGATTCGGTGAGCACCCCGACCTACCAGCATCGTTGGCGGAGCTGCTGGCCGACGAGACGGCGAGCACGGTGTTCCTGAAGGCGGACTGTCCGCCGCGCGTCAAGTCAGGCCACATCAGCGAATTGAAGCTGAAGGAAGTCGGTGACGACGCCTGGTCACGCGGCCAGGTCGAAGAACTGGCCGACGACATATCGACCATCGTCGAGGACCATCAGCACCGGAGCGACTGCTTCGTCGAGATCGACCGCGAAGGCTGCCGCATCCTGCAGGTCGGTGACCTGCGCATCACCTGCGCCTGGCCTCCCTTCTCTGAAGCGTGGGAGATCACCGTAGTCCGACCGGTCGCTCGTCTGTCGCTGGCCGAATACGAGATCGACGAGGAGTTGGTGCAGCGACTCAGCGACCATCACCGCGGCATCTTCGTGGTCGGCAAACCAGGTTCTGGCAAGACCACCTTCGCGCAGGCGATCGCCGACCACCTCGACGAGGAGGTCGGCGCGATGGTCAAGACCATGGAGTCGCCGCGCGATCTGCAAGTCGCTGCACGAATCACCCAGTACGCGCCGCTGGAGGGCGATCTGGAGAAGACCGCTGAAATCATCTTCCTCGTTCGACCGGATTTCGTCATCTTCGACGAGGTGCGGCGAGCACGCGACTTCTCGATATTCGGCGATGTCAGGCTGGCCGGCGTCGGACTGCTCGGTGTGACGCATGCGAACAGCGCTCTGCAGGCGATACAGCGCCTGGTAGGCAAGGTCGAGCTCGGTCTCATCGCCCAGGTGCTCGACACGGTGATCCACATCGAGAAGGGGCGCGTACATCAGGTACTGGAGATCGAGATGGTGGTCCGCGCACCGAGCGGGATGGACAGCGAACTGTCTCGACCGGTCATCGAGATTCGGGAGTTCCCCTCTCGTCGTCTGACGCACGAGATGTTCGCGTTCGGCAGTGAGATCGCAGTCGTGCCGGTCTCTGAGGACACCCAGATGTCGAGTCCGGTAAGGCACCTCGCGGGCGTCGAACTGGCTCGCCGCGCGTCCGGCTTCACCGGCGCGCGCGTGCTCGCCGCGGTGTTCACTTCGGACAACGCGGCCGAACTCTACGTCGACGACGACGCGGTCGGCGTCGTCGTCGGCTCTGGCGGTTCATCCGTCCGAGCTCTAGAGGAGGAGGTAGGGGGGGTCAGTCTGACCGTCAAGGGCGCCAGAGAGATGCCGCACGCCATGCGTCAACGCCTCGAACAGGAATCATTGTCGGCCGACATCAGCGACATGCGGAGTCGCGCAGGACACAAGTGGGAGGGCGACAGTGGCGGTGGTCGTCGGGGTGGTTCGGGCGGCGGTCGTCGATCGGGCGGCGGTCAAGGCGGCGGCCGACGCAGAGGCGGCCGACATCGCTGAACCTCCATTCTGGCCGCGATTCGCCACCTGAAACAGAAGGACACCCCGATCGATCAAGTCAGGACCCTAACCATCATCAGCTTCTTCATATTCAGCGGATTCCTAGAATATCTGAAGCGATTCGATATGCATCCTGAAAACATCCATCATAGAATATATCGTACCAATTCAAGATTCTGATTCCCACATAATCGATGCCCTCGTCCTCATCGTATATTGCCTCATCATTCTCATCCGACTCTCCTGACCCCGGCGATATTTCGCATCGAGTTGGGTCCGCGAGCCTTCAAGGCGGAGGTCAGGGTCGGCGGTCGCGGAGGCGTGCGATGAGCGATGATGCAGCGAAGCAGCCCGTCGTCGTCCTACGGGCCGAAACCTCAGTCACGGACGGCATCGCTGTGCAGCGGAAACTGATAGGTGCGGCGCGCGCCTTTGCAGATCTTCTGAAGGCGACCCTTGGGCCACAGGGCCTCGACAAGATGCTCTACAAGTCGGACGGCAGGACCGCCGTGACGAACGACGGCGCCAAGATAGTCGCCGAACTGATGGTCAACCATCCAGCCGCGAAGGCGTTCCAGAGTCTTGCGGCGGCCCAGGAGAGCGTCTGCGGCGATGGCGTGACCTCGGCGCTGCTGTTCTGCGGCGAGCTGCTGGTCGAGAGCGAGAGGCTGCTGCGCATCGGCCTGCATCCCTCGGTGGTGGTCACCGGTCACCGGACCGCTCTGCAGGCGACACTTTCCGCTTTTACCGATCTGGAGGTTCCCCTGCCTTCCCCCTCTGCCACCATTCAGACCTCTCAGAGCAGCCGTTCCCCCAGCCTCCTCGATGTCGCCAGGACCGCCCTGTCCGGTCGCGCCGCGGCGACCGCTCACGAGCACTGTGCACAACTCGTCGCCGAGGCGCTGGCAACCGTCGTACCGCGACCTCACCCTACTGGTCCCTCGGACCGCCCCTCTGATCGGACGGGTACTGCTCGGGCCGAGGACGTCCTGATGCATATGGCTGGCACCGGCGATCTGTCCGAGAGCAGACTGGTCCGCGGTGTCGTGATGCGACGCCGGCTCGTGATGGACAGGATGCCGACCTCGCTCGAAGATGTTCGAGTCGCCGTCATCGGCGTGCCGCTGGCGCCGCGCGAGATGTCACACGACGCCGAGATCGAGGTGACCAATGCGGATGTCCTCGGCGCCTTCATCGACGCCGACCGGGAAATCAGGGACCGACTCGCCGCGACGCTACTCGCCAGCGGTGCGAAAGCCTTCTTCTGCAAGGGTGAGGTCGACCGTGATGTACAGCATCTGCTGATAGATGCGGGCTGTTTCGTCGCCGGTGAACTCGATGACGCCGAGTTGCGCCATCTGGCGGCCGCGACCGGCGCCCACATGGTCGGCGCTCCTTCTGCGCTGACGGCCGCCGACCTCGGCCGAGCAGGCAGGATTGTCACTCGCCGCCGACCAGCCACCGAACGGGTCGAGGATGAGATCGAGGTCGCGGACTGTCCGTCGCCGGGTGTCGTGACCATCATTGTCAACGGCTCGAACGAGACCACTGTCGAAGAGGTAGTTCGAGGTCTGCACGACGCGCTGCGGGCGACCGCACAGGCCGAACGGGATGGCAACGTCCTGGCCGGCGCCGGCGCTGCTCACGCATCCCTCGCGCTGGTGGTCCGCGACGCCGCCGAGCACCAACCGGGTCGGACCCGCCTCGCGGTCGAAGCGTTCGCCCGCGCACTCGAGGTCATTCCTGCGACCCTCATCGAGAACACCGGCGGTGACGCCGTCGACGGCATCCTCGAACTGCGCAGCGCCGTCGCTGCTGCAGCCGAGCCAGACACCTCGACCGACGAGGGTGGGGCAGGGGATCCGATAGGTGTGAGGCAGAATGGTGAGATCGGGACGGTCAACGGGATATGGCACGCATCATCAACCATCATGCACGGCTTGGAAGTGGCCTGTGACACAGCGTGCAGCCTGCTGCGGATAGACCAGGTCATTTCTGCTCGAGGCGATTGAGCGAACCGATCCGCGATGACCAGACGCTCCCTGCCGGCCTGAACTAGCTCATCCAGAAGATGACGGGCTCATTGAAAGGCTGCCGACCCGTCCAACCGACACGGGAAGGCTCCATGGCGACACCCGACGAGGCTCTGGAGCCCGACCGAGCGGCAGCCGGTCGGAGGGCGCTGATCAGCGTCCATGACAAGACGGGGATAGTCGAATTCGCCGCCGCGCTGCATGGTTTAGGTTTCGAGATAGTGTCGACCGGCGGCACCGCACGAATCCTTTCTGATGGCGGCGTCCCGGTCACCGACGTGACGGATGTCACCGGCCATCCAGAGGTGTTCGACGGTCGCGTGAAGACGCTGCACCCGGCCGTCCATTCAGGTATCCTGGCGCGCAGTGACCGACCCGATGACATTGCTACTCTGGCCGAACTCGGTTACCATCGCATCGATGTCGTCTGCATAGATCTGTATCCCTTTGAGGCGGTCTCGAACCGCAACCCACCGGCCGCCGATGAGGAACTGATCGAGATGATTGACATCGGCGGCCCGACCCTGCTGCGGGCCGCTGCCAAATCGTACCGGGACGTTCTCGTGGTAGCTGAATCCGATCTCCGCACAGAGGTGATCACCGCCCTCGAAGAGGTCGCCGGCGACCCGACAGCGATCCCTGATGACCTCCGTCGACGGCTCGCGGTAGCCGCCTTCGAACGAACCGCCGCCTACGATGTGCATGTAGCGACCACTCTTCACGCACGACTGATCTGCGACGCTGGAGAACCATTCACGGACAGCGACGGCGCCGGCGACCCGCCACCGCACCGCCTGCTGCTGGCGGCCGGTGCGGCGAATCACCTGCGATACGGTGAGAACCCGCATCAATCTGCCGCGTTCTACCCTGCCAGCGATCTGGTCGGAGTCAGTAGCGGGCTCGCAGCGGCGACCCAGCACAGCGGTAAGGCACTATCGTTCAACAACTACCTCGACCTAGATGCGGCGCTTCGCTTCTGCCGCTCGCTGACCGGCGACGAATGGACATCTTTCCCGCAGGCATGCACCGTCATCAAGCACACCAACGCCTGTGGCGTTGCCGTCTCGACCGATCAGCAGACCGCTTGGAGCGATGCGCTCGCCAGCGACCCCGAGTCCGCCTTCGGCTGCGTCATCGCGTTCAACACACCCGTCACTCTTCGCACCGCTGAATCCATCGGCGACCAGTTCGTCGAGTGCGTGATAGCGCCCGGCTACGAGGACGGTGCCCTCGACAGACTGTGCCAGAAGAAGAATCGCCGTCTGCTCACGCTGCCAGACCTGACCGCGCTGACGCCTGAACTCCGATGGCGGCAGATCGATGGCGGCTGGCTGGCCCAGAGCGAAGGCGCCCCCGTCATCGACTGGTCGGCGGTGCGGTGCGTTACCAGCCGGACCGTCGATGACGATCAGCGCTATCTGGCCCGCTTCGGCGTCGCTGTCTGCGCTCAGGTGAAGAGCAACTGCGTGGTCTTCGTCAAGCCCACCGATTCGGGATTCACGACGGTCGGGATAGGACCGGGTCAGACCAGCCGCGTCGAAGCGGTCCGCATCGCCGCCCGCCGCGCCGGTCAGCGGGCCAGCGGCGCCATGATGGTCTCGGACGCCTTCTTCCCGTTCCGCGACGGCATCGACGCAGCGCACGAGATCGGCATCACCGCGGTGGTCCAGCCGGGTGGTTCGATCCGTGACGGCGAGGTCATTGACGCGGCCGACGAGCACGACATGACGATGATGTTCACCGGCACGCGTCTGTTCCGTCACTGAGCTCGAATCGACCGCATCAGCACCGGCGACAGAGCCATTCGGTCCGGGGCAGGTCACGCTGCTGTC
>CAUZSY010000085.1:0-6874 GCA_963582725.1 Candidatus Thalassarchaeaceae archaeon | reverse complement strand
CGACGACGGCCGGTCTCGATGTGCTGTTCTCGGTGAAGCGGCGTCAAGCCACTCAGCCGGTCAGCCTCGCGGTGGCACGGCTCGGTGACGCCTCGGCACTCGTGCACCTGCCCGAGCGAGCCGAAGCATTCCTGGCGGCGCTGCCCGCCGGTTCGGTGACCATCGTGTTCGAAGCGAGGCGAACTGCGCGGTCATCGGACGTTCTAGTAACCGAAACTCGGTCGCCCGATCGGCCGGATGGCTCACCACGAATCGCTGGCGCAGACCCTGACCCTAGACTCGGCCGGGCTGGCATCGCCATCAGGGTGGCGGCTCACCCGACGGCTCGTCGACTGCTGCAGGCGACCGGCCCCCTGACCGCCACCTCGGCCAATCGGAGCGGCCGGTCGACCCCGCCGGACTGTCGTGAAGCGGCCATAGAACTGGGTCTGGCGGAGGATGCGTTCGTCCCAGGCGTCTGCCCGTACAGCACCCCCAGTACCTTGATACGATGGCCCGACCCCCTCGTTACGAATGATGACGGAGAATCGCCGGAAGTCCTGCGATTAGGAATCGTGTCTGAGTCCGAGGTGAGAGAGGCGTGGATGACCGCGAACTGAAGAGATGGCGCAACGCCGGTCATGTCGCTCGCCGTACCCTCGACGCGATGAAGCCGAAGATCGTCGCCGGTGCATCTTGGCATTCGATCATTGATGCCTCTGAACGATACATTCGACGACACGGGGCGAAACCCGCTTTTCCATGCACTCTCAGCGTCAATGAGATCGCCGCCCACTACACCACCGACCACACTCTGACGCCGCCCGAGGGATGGCAGGGTGAGATGGAACTGCAGAAAGGTGATCTCGTCAAGCTGGACGTCGGCGTGCACGTGCACGGCGCTATCGCCGACAATGCGATAAGCGTCGAGGTGGGCAACGGCGGCAGGCACACAGATCAGATCCGCGCAGCCAAGGAGGCGCGCGACGCCGCGGTCGAGAAGATGCACCCCGGCACGCCGTGGCACGAGGTCGGTGCGGCTGCCGAGCAGGCGAGTACCGATGCGGGGTTCGAACCGATCCGCAATCTCTGCGGTCATCAGTTGGACCTGTTCGACCTGCACGCAGGCACTTCGGTCCCCAGCCACGCGTGCGGCGCGTCGAATCCTTCGTTCAAGGGTGAAGTCCCACTCGGCGGTCTGTTCGCGATAGAGCCGTTCAACACGACCGGTGGGACTGGCCTCATCGAGAACATCCCGCCTCGCCACTCATCCAACATCTATCGCGTGATAGGCAATGTGAACATCCGAAAAGCTCTGTCCAAGGGTCGATTGAAACCTCTCGGTGCGACGATGGCGCGTTACATCGAGGAGCGCTATTCGACCCTGCCCTTCGCCGAGCGCTGGGCCTTCCCGCTGCTCGAGAAGCCGTTCCCGAAGGACGACGACGACAGCCGTCAGAGCAAGTGGAACACGTTGATCAAGAAGTTGACCTCGATCAGATTCCTGGAGACCTACCACGCCCTCCGCTGTGCCGATGGGGGAACGATAGGACAGTTCGAACACACGGTCATGGTGACCGAGGGTGGACCCGAGATTATGACCGTGCCATGAGCCATCCGCACGCCTTCGCCGCCACCGTTTCGACAATGATTATACGGTGTCGGCTGCCACACCAGAGTGTACAGGGCCGAAAGGTCTCGCTGAGTGCATCCCATCCCCTCGCGCTGTGCTTCTCGCCCTGTACACCTAGCGCCGCCGGGCGGCAGCCGGGCCGAAGCCGAATCCCTCGGCGCCGGAGATGACCAGAACCTTATTCTCGGTCTTTGTTCTACTGACAAATGGATTGTACCAATCTTTGAACGAGCTCCTGAGGGGGGTTCTTGAAAGATGGCCGATCATCCTGAGATAATCTACGGGCTTTGGAGCGGTGCACCGATTGGATGGCCCTCCACACCGCTCATGCCGGGAGGTAGATTAATACCGGTTAGGGGTCTGCGTTAGACGCCCCCGCCGGGGGAGGAGGACAAAAGAAATGAACAATGAAATGAAGAAGAACGAAGAGGCTGTGAGCCCGGTCATCGCGACCATCCTGATGGTTGCGATCACTGTCGTGCTGGCAGGCGTACTGTACGTCTGGGCCAACAGCTTGGCGAGCGACCAACCGGACACCGGGACCAGGAATAACTTCCAGGCCTCGGATGCGGATGGAGCGATCAGTGGAGGCACGGGTGACACCCTGCTCCGCCTCGCTTGGACGAATGCTGCGGACGACCTGAACTGGGCGTTCGTAACGTTCACGCTCGAAGTGGGCGACAACGTGTACAGCTGCAGCACCAGAAGTGATGCAGACTGCTCGTTCGACCAGAAGGGCTCGGATGACACGAAGTGGGAGCACAACGAGATCCTGTACCTCAAGGAGAACGGTGTGAACATCTGCGGTTCGTCCGACGCGAACGCCAACCCGGCGTGCACGCTGGACATCACCGTGTCGTACAACGGCATCATGGTCGCCGGCACGCCCGAGCGCACCATCGCCTGAATCGCGGTAATAGATTCACCGCGATAGAGACCACCTGCCTGAAAGCAAGGCACCAACAAGTCTCACCAAAGGGACCCCGGGGGCGGCTTCACGCTCCCCCCGGGGGCCCTCTTTTTTTTATTTTCAAACGGGGCGCCGAGTCAACCCCCTCTCAGTGGATATCTGGCCAGATCATCCCGGAGCGATCGGTCAGTCGCGTTCCATCTCGGCCAGAGCCTCACGGACAGCGCTGACCTGCTGCCAGCGGTGCAGGCTGTGACCTCGCAGGATGAGGATCTGGGCGCGCAGCAGCACCAGCATGTAGACGAAGAAGGTCCACGTGACGCCGGACAGCGGCACTGGCAGGCGAAGGGAGCCGGTGATGAGCAGGCCGAGAACAGCTATGTCCACCCATAGCAGCACGGACAGCAGCGCTGGGGCGCTCGCAGCGAAGGAGAGCAGCGGCGTCAGGCCGTGCTCGGGGATGGCCGTTGCGAGGCAGGCGATGCCTGTCACGAACCCGAGCACCATCAGCCATGGCGCGACGATGTGCATCCATCCCTGCGCTCCCATCGTCCAGCCGAACGCGCCATATCGCCGTCTGAACCAGGTGTCGCGATTCCTCCAGAAGTGTCGCACCAGCCCTTGCGCGCGCCGCACCTTCTGGATGTTCTGTGCCGAGGTGTCCGGCGGCGCCAGTTCGTTGAACACCAGATCCGGGTCGTAGATGGCGCGGGCGCCGTTCCTGCGGACCGCGACGGCCATCTGGCTGTCATCCGCGTTCGCCCCCTCGATCAGTCTGTGTCCCGCCAGAGCGGTTCGCCGGTAGGCGGCGCATTCGCCGTGGAAGATGGGTGTCGAGTCGGCGATGCTCTCACCGACGCGGAAGATGGTGAAGGATTCCCGGTAGGTCGCCTCCTCCTCGGTCTTCTTGCTCTGCTCCGGGTTCAACAGCACCTGTCGGCCGGTCAGGGCGCCTATCGTCGGGTCGAGGAATCGGCGGCCTACGCGCATCAGAGAACCGGGCGTCAGACGGCAGTCGACGTCGCTCATCATCAGCACTTCGGCGTCCTCGTGGGCTGCAGCGAAGGCGCGGTTGATCGAGAACGACTTGCCCTGCCGCTCCTCCTCCTCGATGATCCTGAATCTGTCCGTAATCGCATCCCCCCGGTGACCGTCAAGCCATTCCCTGACCAACCGCATCGTGTCATCCTCGGATGCGGCATCGATGACGATGACCTCCAGCAGGTCGCGTGGGTACTCCTGCGCGGCGACGTCCCGCAGTTTGCCCTCGATGATGAGCGCCTCGTTCCAGGTCGGTAGGACGAGGCTGATGAACGGCAGTCGGTCGCTGGAGGCGGGGTCCGGTGGTGGGGGCAGAGGTGGCAGTTGACGCTTCGACCAGCGGCCGGCCAGAGCGCGATGGGCGAGGAAGGGCAGCACCGTCGCCGCTGCCAACGCGGTCTGACTCCAGGCGGCCGTCATCGCGACCGTCGACAGGCTCAGACCCGCGACCATGCTCGTCGGCCGGCCGGTATCGGTGAAAAAGGAGGCGGCGACCGCTACCTCGACGGGGCCTGTCGGGTGGGCCGCTGATGGGATCGCGGGGGTGGTTGGACGAGGTGGCCCGGGGCGGGGGGGGCGTTGGTTGCGATGGTGGTGGTCGGCGGGGTGGTCGTGAGGCTGGGGCGCGGTGACCCTCTCACCGCTCGCCGATGTCTCGCGGCGGGATGCCACATCCTTCGTAGCGAATGCCAGCCGGCAGGACGGAACGGCGGAAGACGCCCCAGCCGTCATGGATGCGGAGAGAACGCATCTGGCTCAGAGTCCGGGCCAGTTCGGCGCTCGACTCAGCGAGTTCGACGAACTGCCGGTGCGGCACCGTGATGACCAGCATGTCGACGCCGGTGAGGGCGGCCCTGGCATCCCCTGTTACCGCGAATCCGTTCACCGTGCAGTCTCCGAGACAGGGATCCCACACCCTGACCTCGACGCCGGCTGACCGAAGGTCCTCGGCCAGCTGCAGGCCGTGGCTCTGTCTGATGTCGGCGACGTTCTCCTTGTAGGTGATGCCGCCGACCGTGATGACCGGTGAAACGATGTCGGATACCGCGTCGAGCACCGCGCCGCGGCTGGTCTCCATCAGGTCGTCAGCCGCTCGGCGGGCCGCCATCCAGACCGTCGGGAAGCCACGCCGATCGACCATACCACCGGCCGCCATGTCGAGGTAGAGCGGGTCCTTCGTCAGGCAGTAGCCAGAGACGCCCATCGAAGGCAGCGGGATGCTGTTGCGAGCGTACTCCTGATTGGCCGCCCGGATCGCTTCGTAAGCATCGATGCCGTTGGCTCGCGCCAGCGCCGCGACATCCGAAGCGAAGCCGAAGCGGGTCATCCGGTAGGAATTGTCGAGCAGCTTGCACAACTCGGCCGTCCTCGTGTCTGCCACTGGGATGACCGTCCCGCCTATGGTGCCGTAGAACTCCACCCCGGCCTGCCTAGATGCCTCTCCTATGCCGCCGACTATCTTCGGCAGGCTGCGCATCTCCTGCATCGCCTTACCTTCAACGATGCGTTCCGGGCTGAAGCAGACCAGCAGATCCTCGTCGAGGGTCAGGCCGCTCACATCTGCCAGCATCTCGGCCAGCAGTTCCGTGGTGCCTATCGGCAGCGTCGTCTTGAAGACGAACAGGGTGCCTGTGCCGAGGTGCGGTCCGATGCTCCCCGCCAGCGATTCGAGGTTCGACAGGTCGGGCGTGCCGTCCCTGTTCAAGCCGGTGCCGATGGCGCACAGGACCACCTCCGCATCGCCGACCGCCTCGGGGTCACGGCTGGCCGTCAGAGTGCCCGCCTCGACATGCCTCGCCAGCGGTTCCGCCATGCCCGGCTCGTCGAACGGCGCTGTGCCGGCGGCAATCGCATGAACGGCCGCTTCGGAGATGTCGATGACGGTGACTCGGTGGCCGCTCTCGGCGGCGGTCACAGCCATCGGCAGCCCGATGCGACCTCCGCCGATCACAACAACCCGCATCGTGACTCGCCCCCGGCACGAATGACGATACTACTTGAAGCCGATTCGGCCGCCCGGCAGCATTCCTCCAGCGGCCCGTCAGCGGTGCCGGGACATGCGGCCTAGGCGGGTCACAAAGGTGGATAGCGGCCTCGGGAGGGTGATTCGCATCGATGGCCCGTGACCGGATGATGCCCGGGGATGTCAGCAGAGGCCTGGGGTGGCCGGTTGGAATCTCAGAGCCCGTACTCCCGATGGAACAACTCGAGATTCAGCATTGTCCAGAGCAGTTTCTCGTGATTCTGGCGACCGCGCGCGTGGTCATCGAGCACCTTTCTCAGACGGTCCGGCCGGTAGTAGCCGTTGGTTCTCGACGCTTCACCGATCAGCAGTTCCCGTATCCAGTCGCGCAGAGGACCTTGGAACCAGTCACTTACCGGTACCCGGAAGCCGACCTTGGGACGATTGATGATCTCCGCTGGCAGCAGTCGACGCATCGCCTGTCGGAGAATCCACTTGGTCGTCGTGCCACGGACCCTGCACCTGTCGGGAAGAGAGGATGCGAACTCGGCCAATCGGTGATCCATGAACGGCATCCGAGCCTCGATCGAAGCGGCCATGGTCATCCGGTCACCTCGCTCTAACAGATTGTCCGGCAACCAACTCGCCTGATCGAAATGTAACAGTCGGCGCAACAGCGAGTTGCCTGGCCCGTTCTCATAGCACGCGCCATCACCGACGTCCTGAGATGGCGGCAGTGCCGACAGTGCGGCCAGTTCTCGCCTCGACAGGGCACCGAACCAGCGCGGGTATCGGTCGGTGTGATCGAGCAGGCCGACAGATGAGATGGCCGTCTTCGGTTCATGGAACCGATACGGCAGGGCGCGCACCAGTGGAGAGATCAGCCAGTCATGCAACGGGCTGGGAACGAAGACGCGATACCAGCGTGCAGGAACCTCCAACACATGCTTCTCATAGCCGCCGAGAATCTCGTCCGAACCCTCTCCGGTGAGCACCATCTTGACCGATCTGGACGCCTCTCTGGCGAGCAGGAAGATCGGGATGTCAGAGGGTTCGGCGACCGGCGCATCACGAAAGCGGATAAGTTCGGGCAGATGGTCGATCATGTCGTCGGCCTGCACCACCAGTTCATGATGATCGCAATCGAAGGTGTCGGCTATCTTTCGAGCGTGCTCCAATTCGCTGTACTCCGACTCATCGAAGCCGACCGAGAAGGTCTGGACCGGACGTTCAGAATGCCTGTTCATCAGACCGACCACCGCGGATGAGTCGATGCCGCCCGAGAGGAACGCGCCGTACGGGACATCCGCCATCATCCTGAGGCGAACCGCCTCTTCGAGCAGTTCGA
>CAUZSY010000084.1:0-6940 GCA_963582725.1 Candidatus Thalassarchaeaceae archaeon | reverse complement strand
GCATCTGGCGGTCGTCGAGGATGATGAGTTGGAATGACCATTCAAGCAGTCGTACGAGCAGCGAGGGTCGCGGTGGCCGTTCATGCTCTGGCCGGCGGACAGGCCAGGTCTGACATCCGAAGACCGAGGTCAGGAGTGTCCAACGATCGATAATCCGAGTCCCTCCGCTGCGGCTGGAATCCGGCTCGCAGGATCGCCTCCTGCAACTCTCGTTCACTGGTCTGCACGCGGGTCGTGCCGGACGCTGAGACGACGTTCTCCTCCATCATCGTCGAGCCGATGTCGTCGGCACCGCTGAACAGCGCTATCTGAGCAACGTCCAGGCCCATGGTGGGCCACGACGCCTGGATGTGCTCGATGTTGTCGAGAAAGAGCCTCGATATGGCGATGTGCCGCAGGTACTCGGCCGCGCCGACACCGAGGATGATGCGGTTCATGCCCTTGTTCCGTCGGCCGAACGCATTGTTCTCCAACTGCACCGGCCAAGCGATGAACGATGTGAAACCGACTCGACCCGCGGCGTGCGCATCATCCTGTGCTGCTCGTATTCTCGCCATGTGGCTGACCCGGTCGGTCAGGGATTCTCCGAATCCAATGACATTGGTCGCGCTGGTAGTCAGACCGAGCGACTGCGCCTCTGACATGACGCGAAGCCAGTTCTCCGCCGACCCCTTCTTTGGCGAGATGTCCATTCTCACTCCATCGACCAGCATCTCGGCGCCACCACCTGGCAGACCATGCATTCCTGCCTTCTGCAGCCGGCCCAGAACCTGCAGGGTCGACAGGCCTGTGACATCCGCGATGCCCTCTATCTCGATCGGCGAGAAGGTGTCTAGATCGATGCTGGGATGGCGCTGTCTGAGGGCGGTCAGAAGTTCCTCGTAGTAGGTCATCGGCAGTTCGGGATTGACTCCACCTTGCATCAGCACCCGGCTGCCGCCTATCGCCTCGAGTTCGGCTATACGCGCGCTCACCTGTTCGATACTCTGAGTGTATGTCTCAGCATGGCCGGGGGGTCGGTAGAAGGAGCAGAACTGGCAGTTGATGGTGCAGATGTTGGTGTAGTTGACATTCCTGTCGATCAGATAAGTCACCTCTGATGGCAGCCTTGACATTCGATTCCTGTGCGCCAGGGCACGCAGGACCACTGGGTCGGCCTGTTCGTATAGAACGACCGCCTCCGCCTCGCTCAATCGGTCTGAATCGGCTGGTGCCCCCTTCTCAAGAGCATCGTGGACGCGTCGAATGACCACTTCCACATCCATTCGATCACCTTGTCTCCTCGGTCGCAGTTCCTACCAGAGCCTCGATCTCGTCGATCTCCTTCGGACAGGACGCGGTCAGCAGAATGGGGCCTTTCTCGGTGATCAACACATCGTCCTCGATCCTGATGCCGATGCCGGAGTAGCGTTGCGGCACCTCGACATCCGTCCGCCAGGCACCGAAGTAGAGACCCGGTTCAACCGTGATGACCATGCCGCTCTCGAACGGTCGAGCATCGCCGTCCGAGCCCCCTGGCAGGTAGACGCCGACATCGTGCACATCGAGGCCGAGCCAATGTCCGGTATTGTGCATGTACCAGCGACCAAGGGCTTCTTCGGATTCCTCTGTCTCCTCCAACACGCCCAACCGCACCAGACCTGCGGCGAGAACGCGCTTCGCCGCATCGTGTGGAGCATCGAATGGATTGCCCACTGTACATTGGTCTATAGCAGCCTTCTGAGCAGCCAGAACGATCTCGTAGATCTCTCGCTGGGGCTCGCTGAAGTGACCATTCACTGGGAACGTGCGCGTGATGTCGGATGCGTAGCCCTGTACCTCGCAACCTGCGTCGATGAGGACCAGTTCGCCGTCTTCGACGGCCGTGTCGTTGTTGTGGTAATGAAGGATGGTAGCACGATCACCGCCGGCCACGATGGAGGGGTAAGACCATCGGGAGCGGCTGTGCATGAAGCCGGCTTCGATGATGGCCTGCAGATCCCACTCACCGATTCCGGGACTCGCCGCTCGCATCGCATCTATGTGGGCCGCCGCGGCGATCTCGGCTGCCCTGCGCATCAGATCGACCTCTGCCTCGGACTTTCGCAATCTCATCTCGGAGATAAGTCCGGCAGGATCGATGACTCTATTCGGACCCGATCCGAATCGTTGCTTGTCACGGTTGCGCTCCTTCATGGCGGAGTGGACCATGTCGTCGAACCTGCTGTCAATCCCTACCGCGAGAGCGATGGTGCCCGCCCGACGGATCATCATTGGCAGCAACTCAGTCGCGTCATCGAAGGATTCAGTGGCATCGATGGGATGTGATTCGAGGGCACCTTCGATGCCGGGGCGGATCCCGGTCCATATCTCCTTCAGCGTGTCGCGAGGCGGCACGAAGAGAGTTACCACCCAGCCATCCAGACCGTGGTGAGCGGTGAGCAGCGAATCCTGTTCCGTCCAACCGGTCAGATAGAGCAGGTCTGAATGGGACCGGTATGGATGTTCGACATCATTGGTCCGTACGGCCGCGCAGTGGTTCGGGATGATGAGGAGCGCATCATCCGACAACTGATCGAGCAGCCGGCGCTGCCGAGCCCGGTATTCGTCGGGGCCGATGTGGGACCCACTCATACCAATCCCGAGCCCAGACGCGTTCTTGAGTCTGTGGCTGTCAGCGTCGATCTCAGTCATCGCCGGCGTGCCTATTCTCCTGCCACTTCTGAATGGCCTCACGCCTCGGTCGCCAGCCTGTGATCCAGACGACGCAGCCGATGCCGCCAATGAGCAGCAGGCTGAATGCTAGAAGAGGAATCAGCAGTCGATCTGGACTGCGGTCAGGATCCGATCCCGAGCCGGCGATTCCGAACGTCACCGTGATGTTGTCGCTGGCACCGTCGTCATCCGATACCACCAGGCTCAACCGGTGTTGGATCGAATCAGCAGCAGGCCTCTGGAGCGATCTGATCATTCCGTTCATCAGGGGCGAATCATCGAGCAGCCACAGGTACTCCAGACCGTCCATGTCATTCGAACTGTCAGTCGACGAGCTGGCATCGATGTTCCATTCCTCAGCGTCAGCCAGCCGGACGGTCTGGCCATCGATGGCGACGATGCCATCGATGTTGAAGCCGGCCAGCGGCTGGATGTTGGCGATCGATGCCTCGAGACTTGTTGAATTGCTCTGACCTACAGAGTCTGTGACGGTCAGTTTGATTCTATAGAGGCCAGACTCGTTCAGCTGCAGAGACAGTGAGTCCTCCGTGCTGCCGGGCATGACGGTCGATGGGCCACCGCCTTGGTCCAGCCGTTCGATTTTCCAGACATGCACCAGATCTTCACGACCCCAGAACGGGTCGATTGAGGCGCTGCCATCGAACACCGACACATCATCGGATTCCAACAGCATCGAGGCTCCCTGCAGGACGACTACTGGTGGCCCTGCATCTATCCCCAGTACGGTGCAGGCGACCCAGGACATCTTGCCATCGGCGTCGGTGGCTCTCATGTGCAGCATCGCCCAGCCGTCGGGCCATGCTGTTGTATCGAGGGTCAGGACTCCATCCGTCAGATCGCTCGACGGCTGGCTGACCCAGCCCGTATCCGGGTAGATTTCAGTGACCCCATTCACACCACAACCGTCGGAGTGGGCGGCACCGGTCGATGCCACCCATTCCAGAGAGCCATTGCCTGCAGGCGCTGCGTGCACCACGCCGACGGCGAGCGATTGATTCGCCAAGTGCTTCTGGCCATCGGTCGATATCGTGACCGTTGGAGCGAGAGTCGAGGCATCTCCGGCGAACAGCGTCAGGGTTGCCCGGCCCACTCCGCCGACAGCATCGTAGGCGACGATGATCAACAGACAGGAGCAGGGAGAGAATGCCGCTGGCTCGAACGGCAGCGACCATTTGTCGGTCTGGAAATCGCCTGATTCCATCACTTCTAGGGATTGCATCAGCGAGCCGTTGCCGCGCTGACCGTTCACATCGATGATCGACCATTCCAGTCGCAGCAGATCGTTCGCATGCACTATCCTACCTTCGAACGTCACATTGTCCGAATGGATGATCGCCTGCTCCTGCAGGATGGACACCAACGGCACCGCAGTGTCGGACCCAGCACGACCCGAACTGGTTGGTCGGTCGGCGGCCTCCAGCATAGGTGGTGTTTCGGACATCATCAGCGAACAGCAGAGCAGCAGCACGAGGTGGCGGCACTGCACCATGCTGGTCTGATGCATCGCCATGATTTCAGCATTGACGCTGGTTGCAGCCGTTTCATGTCGGACCGGGTTCGCAGGACTGTCCGGCGAACCCGGTGACGCCTCATCCATGTTGGGTGAACATCAGCCGCTCAGGACTCACTGTCGGCCGGTAGAGACCACAGGTCGGAACATAATCAGTTGAATTCGTCACAGAGTTGCCCCTGGACGGGGAAGGAATTGGAACTCTTAGGGTTGGTGTTCCATTCGCATTCACACCAGTTGTCGAAGCCGTCGGAGTCATGGTCCGCGTTCGCGTCGGCCGGATCGAACGGATCGAAGCCGAAGTAGTACTCCCAACCCGTCCACATGCCATCACCGTCGTGATCCTGATAGAACACCTCTGGGCCATCCTCCCATGAGTCACCGTCGGTGTCATTGAGGATCGGATTGGTGCCGTTCGACATCTCCTCGAAGTTGGTGTAGTTCTCCAGGTCGTCGTAGAACCTCACACCTTCCGCCGTGTCGGGGTCGATGTGGCATACCGAACTGTCCTGGTCATCCCAGCCGGGACAGTACTTGTTCAGAGTCGAGGTCCGATTCAGGCCATCATGATCGAAATCCTCTTCACCATCCTCTATACCGTTGAGATTCGAATCGATCATCTTCGGGTCCATCGGGCCACGGGCTCCGATCGCTTCCAAGGAGGCGTTGTCGACCAGACCGAGTTGCAGGGCGAGACCCGAGTAATAGACCTCCCAACCGTCTGGCAGTCGGTCCCCATCGGTGTCGTCGTTGACCGGATTGGTGTCCCAGCGGTCTGGCGCCTCCATCGAATTGGTCAGCGTGTCGTTGTCGATGTCGAACAATGAATCCGGCAGGCTGCCGAATGAAGGGTCGAGTGCCCAACGACCACTGGTGGATGGCAGTGTGAAGCCGGTCAGGTTCATCTCGTGCACGAAATACTTCGGGTCGGGCACGCCATCGCCGTTCGAGTCACCACCGGATTCGAATCCCTGCACCCAACTGTTCCAGAGCCATCCGCCAGGCGCCTTGCCGCACTGCTGCATGTCGTCACAGCCCGGCGGCAGCCAGTTCGAAGCGGATATCCAGAGACTGTGTGACTTCTCGTTGTCCTGGGTGCTGGTCACCTGCATCTCCCAGCCATCCGGTTGACCGTCGTTGTCCGTGTCATTATTGAGAGGGTTTGTCGGATTCTGCCACGGTCGAGGAACGAACAGCACCTCACTGCCGTCGTTCAGGCCGTCGTCGTCACTGTCCGAATCACTGGCGTTCGTGATGTACTGGTCCTCACCGTCTATGACCTCCTCTCCGTCAGCCAGCCCGTCGTTGTCCGAGTCGTACATCGACGCGTTGGTGAAGTAGATCGAACCTTCCCAGTAGAATCCATCGACCGCTTCCGTATAGTCCTCCAGACCATCTCCGTCGGTGTCTTTGTTGGAGGTGTTGGTGAACGTCTCATAGAACTCCTTCGAGTCGTTCAGGCCATCTCCGTCTGTGTCGAACTTACCCGGGTCGCTCGTCACATGAACATGATTGACGCCTCTCTGAACCACGAGGATGTACCAGCCGATGACTTCGATGCCATCTATTAGGCCATCACCATCGGTGTCCGCCTTCAGAGGATCTGTGCTGCGGCCATCGAGTTCCCCGTCTTTATCTCGGTCGCGGGCTTCATATTCCATCAGGTTGGTGAACCGCTCGCTCTCCTCGACCACGGTCAGCCAGACATGTTGGCGACTGGTCACGGTGTCCCCTACCTGCACCGCGATGTCGTAGACGTATCCTGACGATGTCGCCTTGAGCGGGACATTCACGTATTGACTACTCTGAACGATTCTCGCCCAAGCGACCGTCTGGTTCTCCGAGACATACTCGCCCATGACGACCGGCAGCGAGTGGACGGTCGCTTGGCCCTGCAGGTCGCCGTAGCGAATCGCTCCATCCCCATCGACGTCCCAGCCATCTAGGTCGGGGTCTTCATCGGCATTGCTGCCGTCCACGGGGTGCAACCCATTCAGTGCCTCCCAGCCATCTGGCATGCCGTCGTTGTCGGTGTCGGGGTCGGTTGGATCGGTGAAGTTCGAAGGGCCCCACGTCAGTGCGACTTCGTATTCCTCGACATTATTCAAACCGTCGTTATCGCCGTCGCCGTAGGAGTCAGATGCATTGGCTGGCTGCAGGGTATCGTGGAAGCAGTACTCGAATCCATCCGGCATGCCGTCACCGTCCGTGTCCCAGTCACTTGGGCCATTCAGACGGCCGTCACCATCCATGTCGAGCGAGAACCACGCGAGATCGCCGGGCCCTGCACTCTGACTGGTGAACGGCGCATCGAGAGTCAACTCCTGGAACTGTGTGACACCGCAGTGCTCCAACAGGGTGATCGAGCCGTAGGCGACCTCGACACGATCAGCGATGAGATCGTTGTCGCTGTCCTCGGCCAGTGGATTGGTGCCATATCGCTCTTCGATGTAGTTGGGCAGAGTGTCGGCATCGAGGTCGAGCACGGCGTCACACGAGTGTCGACCTGTAACATCCGAAAGGTTCGCCCACTCGTCATCTCCCAATGACTGTTCGATCGCCTCCTCTTCTTCAGGTGTCAGCAGGTCGCAGTCCCAGTTGGCGTTCAGGGGGTCGAACAGGGTTATGTTGCCGGACGGCAATGCGTGTTCGTAGGTGTAGCTCGACTCCCACTTGTCGTTCAGGCCGTCACCATCACTGTCTCGCAGATTGGGG
>CAUZSY010000083.1:0-6953 GCA_963582725.1 Candidatus Thalassarchaeaceae archaeon | reverse complement strand
ACACGCTCGGTCGTCAGTTCGTCTGGGCCTGCGTCGGTCCGGTCAACCAGAGCGTCGAGGTGAACGTCGTCATCGGGGAGGTGGTGGAACTTCGGCTGCGCGTCGATGAGTCGAATGTCAGCGCCGATGATGTCGTCGAACTGAACCTGTACAGGGTCGATGCGCCCGGCAACGAACAGGCCGCATACGTCCTCAACACGGCTAACTGGACCTATCCTGTCGATTCGAGTCTCGAACTGCCGATCGGCGGGCCAGCCCGATGGACGCCGGGCAGCACGGGACAGCAGACCATCAGTGTCGCGGATGGTGGATTCGTGGCCGAGGTGACCCTCAATGTGTCTCAGGGCGTCGCCACCTCACTGGTCATCGATGGCTGGACCAGTGGCGATCAGTTGAGCGCCGACGATTCCTTGTCGCTGCAGATGGCGGTGGCCGATCAGCGCGGCAACCTGTTGCCGGTCAACGGCAGCTGGGATATCCTCGGCAGCGGCGGCGACGATCAGCTGCAGGCCGCCGAAGGCTCCAATGTCACATTCGTCGCCGGCACCGCGCAGGCGTGGGTCGTCGAGGCGCGATACGATGGTAACGAGAGCGGCGGCTTCGAGCTGGTCGGCACGACATCCATCATCGTCGTCCCAGGTCGTCTCGCCTGGCTGTCGCTGCCCGGACACGGGACGAACGTCCGGATAGGCGAGCCGTTCGACCTGCAGCCGACCGGTCAGGACGCCGATGGCAACAACGTGTCGCTGACCGGCCTCGGCTGGAACGTCACCGGACCATCGGGTCTGCAAGCGATCGATCAGGTCAACCTGACTTTCTCGCCGACGTCAACAGGACAGCACGTCGTGCTGGTCGATTCGGGTTCGCGAGTCGCCCAGATAGCTCTGGAGGTGGTGCACGGTCTACCCGAATCCCTGACCATCGAGGCCGATGACGGCGGCGGCCTCTCCGTGGTCACCGGGGAAGCCATCCTGTTCACCGTTCGCGGGGAGGATGCATACGGCAACGTGTACCCGGTCGACGTCGACTGGACGGTGCCATCCGGTTTCGGCAACATGACACCCGGCACCGGTGGTGTGGGGGTGTACGAATACTCGGCATCGGGCACCGGATATGTCAGCATGACAGCGACCATCCAGAACCGGACCTGGACAGAGATCTTCCATGTCCTGCCCGGCGAGCCGGCCGAGATACGCATCGAATTGACCGGTGACGCCGTACAAGGGAGCAGCATGGTGGTCGACATCTCGGTCTACGACGAGGCGGGCAATCCGGCTGTCTTCGGCGCTTGCAGCATCGTGGTGACCAGCACGGCCGGTCCGGCATCGTGCTCAGCCGGAATCTGGACCATCCAGCTCGAGAACGGCGGTGAGCAGCAGCGCGTCGAAGCGCGGCTGGACGATGCCTACGGCCGCGTCTACTTCGATGTCGAATCTGTGCTGCTCGGCGGTCAGTTCGGCTCGAACCAGACGGTGATGCTGCTCGGCGGCATCCTGATCGCCGTCCTGATCTGCGGCGTTCTTCTGGCCGCCTACTGGAAGAGCGGTATGATGCTTCGGAACACCGACCCGGAAGACGAGGATGACGAGTCCGGCGAGCCCTCCCCGGCCGTGGCGATGGTCGACGGGCCACCACCGCCCATGCCCGTGCTCGCGGAGGTCGAATCAGCACAGCAGGCGGGCGTCGGACGACCTCTGTCGATCCCTGCGATGCTTGGTCGAGGTATGCCGATTCCTCCGCCAGCCCATGTCTTCCGGACAACCGGTGGCACAGCGCCACCGATGCCACTCGGTCTGATCACCGCCGCCCCGCCGGCGCAGCCGGCCGGCTACGCAGCGGTCAGCCAGACGACGCTCGCCACCTCTCCGGCAGCAGCTTGGATGTCGACCCTCGATCCCTCGTATCTGCAGCCGGCGGCGCCAGCACCGTCCGCACCGACCACCTCTCTGAGCTCCGCCCTCGATGCGTTCGCAGCACCGTCAGAGCCGGTGCCAGAGGCCCGCACGGAGTCAGAGGAACACGCCGAGGCAGTGCCGGCCGCGATCGAGCCGGAGCCCGTCCTACCGGGACCGGCCGAACCCGAACCCGAGATGACAGCCGAACCCGAGGTCCAGGTCGAGCCGCCGGCCGAGCCAGCAGCCGAATCAGAGTCCGGCGGATCGGGGCCGGCAGATCCAGCCGAATCCGGTCCGAAGGCGTCGGTCGAACCACCAGCCGAATCCGAGCCGGAGGTGGCGGTCGAGTCAGCGGTGGAGTCACCGGTCCAGACACCGGAGGAGTCACAGGCCGAGCCACCCATCGAACCGCCCGGCGACCCGTGGGCGCTGGAATGGTACGAGCCGGGCATGGTGCTGCCGCGCGATCACGGTCCACGCACCGACATCCAGCCGATGCGAGCGCTGCCAGGCACCCGGCCCGGCGATGACGGCTGGTACTTCGACGAGAACGAACGGCCGGCCCATTGGCAACACGACGAGGAGAACGGTTGGGTCCGGTCGTGAGTACCTCGTAGTAGCGAGAACGGCAGACCGCTGAGCGCCCGAGAATGGCCAGCGTCAGAGGAGTCACTCGGAATACGACTCGTGCTCGTTCGGGAAGTCGAGCGTCCTGACATCCTCGATGTACTTCTTCACAGCGCCATTTATCTCGTCCGAGAGATTCAGGTAGCGCCGTAGGAATCGCGGACTGAAGTCCATCGTGATGCCGAGCATGTCGTGCAGGACGAGGACCTGTCCGTCGACATCGGCGCCGGCGCCGATGCCGATGGTCGGGATGGTCAGACTCGCCGTGACCTTCTTCGCGAGAGGTGCAGGGATCTTCTCCAGAACGATGCCGAAGCAGCCGGCCTCCTCCAGCAGTCTGGCGTCTTCCAGCAGCTTCTCTGCCTCCTCGTCCTGACGCGCTCTGACCGTGTAGGTGCCGAACTTGTAGATCGACTGAGGCGTCAGTCCGAGGTGCCCCATCACGGGGATGCCAGCGGTCAGGATCCTTCGCACCGATTCGACGATCTCCGCTCCGCCCTCCAACTTCACCGCGTGGCCGTCGCTCTCCTTCATGATGCGAATCGCCGACTCCAGAGCCAGCCGACTGTTGCCCTGGTAGGTGCCGAAAGGCATGTCGACGACGATGAGAGCTCTCTCCACGCCATTGGTGACACACCGCGCGTGGTGGATCATGTGGTCGAGCGTGATCGGGATGGTGGTGTCGTTGCCCATCATGACGTTCGAGGCGGAGTCGCCGACCAGTATGACATCGATTCCAGCAGCGTCGATTATCCTCGCCAGACTGAAGTCGTAAGCGGTCAGCATGGTGATCTTCTCACCCGACCGCTTCATCTCCTGCAGCGTGTTCGTGGTGATCTTCCTCGCCCTTCCCGCCACCGACATCCGTGCACACCCCCCACTGCCGAAGCAGCGTATCGACCGCGCCGGACCGCTTGAACTCGACGGCTGCAGAGCGTCCGTCTCCTTCTCATCAGCAGCATTGCTCCGGTCGGTCCATCGTGGTCGCCGATGCGAGTCGATATCGGCCTGTGCCGTGAGAGGCAGTCAGCCCCGGAGTCCCCTCAGAGGACGTCGAGATCCTCGTGCGAGTGTTCCCCCTCGAGCACCGAGATGAACTCATCGATGTCGATATGTCCGTCATGATCGAGGTCGAAGTGCTCGAACATCGCGGTCAGGTCATCGCGCTCGAAGTCTATGTACAGGGCGTCCAGAGTCTTCAGGAAGTTGCGCAGCGCCTGATCGCCGCGGTCCTTCCGGCTGATCTTCACATCGTCGGTCTGCGGCAGCAGGGCCGAGAACATCAGCGGCGATAAAGTAACCGTGATGATGGCCACCAGGATGATGGCGGAATTGGTCGCATCGTCGATGATCTGGAGATCGAGGGCGATCAGCGAGGCCGCAATTATCAGCGACAGCCGAGCCGAAAGCAGCGAACCCGCGGCAAGGGTCTCGCGCCAGGTGAAAGCGGCCCGGAACAGTAGCGCCGGCACGAACTTGACGGTGAGCGCCGCGATCAGCAGCACCGGCACGAGCAGCATCGTCTCGCTCGAGGCGAGCAGCACCTTCAGGTCGAATCCGACACCGACCAGGACGAAGAATATCGGGATGAAGAATGAGAAGCCGAACGCTTCCAGATCCTTCTCGACGCGTCTGTCCTTGGAGGTCGTGATCAGGGAGACGATGACGCCGGCGATGAAGGCGCCGAGGATCATTTCGGACTGCAGCAGTTCGGCGAGCACGATGAACGTGACCATCAGGGCGAGACTGGCTCGCAACTTGATCTGGGCGGTGGCGTGTGACAGTTCTTCGACCAGATCCTTGATCCAGGGGATGCGGCTGAGGATGTGGCTGGTCCGGTGCAGGAACGCGAAGGCGATGAACAGCAGGAACACCAGCAGCATCCTGATGTCGAGACCACCCGCAACGATGTAGGTGGCGTAGATGGAGATCAGCAGCATGGTGACGAAATCGGCCAGCAGGGCGGTCAGCAGCATCGTCTGGCCGAACGGGGTGTCCTTCAGCATCCGCTCCTTCAGCACCGGCAGCACGACACCGAGCGAGGTGGTCGAGAGGATGAGGGCGAACATCCACGGTGAGCTGACAAGTCCGCGCGACACCATCAGCATGGAGATGCCTACCGACAGGATCAGGGTCAGGGAGAAGGAGGCCGAGCCGAGGAACAGCGGATTGCGCAGCAGGCTGGAGCCCTGCTTGCCGGCGTGCTGCCTGGTGATCCTGGCGAGCATGTTGAAGTCGATCTCCATGCCGGCGATGAACATCAGATATGCCAGTCCGAAATCACGCAGGAACTCCATCGCCTGACCCTCGACGACGACCCAGCCGAGCAGGCTCGGACCGATGATGATGCCAGCGACCAGTTCGCCGACGACGATGGGAATAGCGATTCGTCGGCCACGCGACACGATGATCGGCACCAAGAAGGAGGCGAGCATCACGATGAGCAGGCTCTTGAAATCGAACACCACCGCCCCGATGGCATCCGTCGGCAGAGCAGCGAGCATCACTCTTCGCCGCGACTGAGGCGCTCAATAGCCGTTGCCGTCTGGTGACGGCGACCGCACGGCTTAGCCGCCGGTCGTCTGCGCGGGGGCGATCGCCAGCAGCGGCCGGAGCCGCACGGCTGAATGCCATCCGATGCCGTGCCCCCGAGGCTGGCCGAAGCCCACGGCGGGCCGGATCCGGCGCTCGGGCAGAGTTCAGGCCGAGCGGGCCCGGGCGATGACCTTCATCTCGACCGCGATCGGGGTCGGCAGAGCGGAAACCTCCAACGTGGTCCTGGTCGCTAGGACGGACTCGAAGTGCTCGGCGTAGACTGCGTTGTAGCCGGCGAAGTCGCGCTTCATGTCGACGAGGAACGAGGTGACGTCGAGGACGTCATCGAGCGAGCCGCCAGCCGCTTCTAGGATGGCGCGGACATTGTCGATGGTGGCTCGGGTCTGCGCCTCTATGTCGTAGTCGAGCGGCGTGCCGTCCGCGTCCACGACAGGTCCGCCCGGAATCTCGTTCGAGACCGGTTGGCGCGGACCGACGCCGGACAGGTAGAGCAGGTCGCCGACCCGGCGGGCGTGCGGATAGGCTCCGACCGGGCTCGCTGCGGCGTCGGTCTCGATGACCCCGCCATCGGCCAACGCCGCGCCGGCGGCCGAACCGTCCGAGTCATCCAGCCTGCCGACGACGCCGGCCGCCGCCTGCATGTCGCCGCTGCCGATGTCGGTCTCGAGCACGTTCCGGTCGCCTCTGTACACTTCGACATCGTCCTCGTCGAACTCCTTGTCGCCGATCGAGGAGATGGCCGGAGTCAGTTGCACGACGGCGCCGCCCGAGCCGTGCAACGCCTCGTAGGCGAGCACCTCGCCGACGTACGAGTTGTGCTGCCCCATCGCCGCCGCCATCCACCAGACCGGCTTGTAGGCGACCACCTTCTGGACTCTGATCTGGCCGTGAATGTCTCGGCTCAGTTGACTGATGTCCTCCAACCGCCCGTCGGCGAAGAACTCCAGCAGCTTGCGGTTCCACTCATCGTCCTTCTGGCTGTGGATCCTGTCCTCCTCGGCCGGGATGAACTCGGTGAACATCCGATTCGACAATGAGGAGACGACGATGACGACCGCCTTCTTGCCCTGCTCGATGAGAGCGTCGCGCGCGGCCTTGCCGAGCACCAGCGTCTCGGAGCGGTTCGCGTAGACGTTGCTGGAGACGATGCAGGCCGGGATCGTGTCGTCGGGATTCAGCAGACTGAGAGCGACGACCGAGCCGGTGTCTATCGGGAAGCCGTCGTAGGCGACGCACCGCGCCTGCAGACCGCGCGCCTCGCAGCGGTCGCGGTAGGCGGCCGCGAACTCGGCGTCCATGCCGAACGAGTAGGGCATGCTGCCGAGATCGTGGAAGTCGTCGTCGACATGCGTCCACTCGGCCCGTGGATTCGCTTGGATCTGGTGGCCGATGATGCTCGGCCAGATCGTCGAGTAGATCAGCAGCAGGTCGGCGCCGCTCGACTGGACCCTGTCCCGGCACTGGTCGAAAGCGGCCCGGAGCCTGCCCCAGCCCTCATTCTGGTCGGGCGCCAGCAGAGGGTGCGGGTGGGGTGGCAGATAGAGTCCGAACAGGATCGGGTTCTGGTCGCTCACATGACCACCTCTCGGCGAGACTCGTCGGGGTCCCAGGCGGCGATCGTGTTGCCTGTGCCGATGACCGACTGGTAACCGTAGATCTCGGCCGGATAGTCGGGCATGCCCATCGCAGCCATCATCCAGGTCAGGCCGCCGCCGTCGGTCTCAGCCATCGTCTGCTCGGTGAATTCGGGCATCAGGTCGATGATCTCCTGCATCCGTCCCTGGCGCATCATCCGAATCAGTTTCATGTCCCAGACATACTGGCTGTGATTGTAGATGTGCTCGCGGCTCATGTCCTCTGGAAGCGGGGCTTCCG
>CAUZSY010000082.1:0-7208 GCA_963582725.1 Candidatus Thalassarchaeaceae archaeon | reverse complement strand
CCCTCACAATCCACACATGTATCGTTACCCATGTCCCCCCACCTGCCAAAACCGAAATTCAAACCAGACCTATCGACCATCTGGACCCTCTCTTGTTGATCTTCGCCAACATCCCCGACCCACCATACTCCATTCTCGTCGAGGGCTGCGGACCACGGCATACGGAATCCGGTCGAATGAACAAGAGGGTGCCAGGATTGATTATTCTGATGTGGATTGTCTTCAGCAGGCCCGATGCTACCATTCGCGAGTATCTCCATCCTCAACATCGAACCGAATGGGGATGAAGGGTCGATGGCTGCCTCAACCAAATTGCTGTGGCCTTGGAACATGCATAGGTATCCCGCTGAATCGAACTCCAGTTCACCGACAATATGCATATAGGTTCCATATGGCCTCCCAGTATCCAGTTCCAGAAGCACTGTGCGAGAAGCAGAATCCAATCGGCCATCTTCATCCAGAAGATAATTCTCCAGAACCACGCTGGTGTTCGACATGCATCTCGTCAGGAACACCTCGCTCTTCTCTTGAGATGACCTTATTGCCATCTTGATGGAACACTGAGCACTTTCAGAGTATTGGACTACACCCGAATCAGGTAATTCCACTGCAGCTATCTCCTCGAGCATTCCATCCTTCAGACCCCAAGTGGAAATGACTGGGATGCCCCACTGGTCGATCGGCCATTCTGAGATGAGCAACCTGTCTGTATCTGGAATGAACTCCATGTCCATCGAGTAATGGAGTGCTTGACGCCAATCGTATGCTTGACGACTGGTTTCCAATTCATCCCAATCCAGTAATTCTCCATCATCATCGTCCGGATCTCCCGTTCCAGACCCCATGCAGCCTGTCACGAGCAGTGCGAATGAGCAAAGAACGGCTCCGATTTTGACTTTGATTGTCCTGTTCGAGATTCTCAATTCCCTCATGTGCACCCCTGTCATGAGTCTGTAATAAATGGTGGGCCAGTGATAACAGACGAAAGGTCCCCCTCAAGTCTATGATCACCTTGTTCAGCCCTTGGATATCCCTTTTCCAAGGGATCTGAACGAGCCGGTTCGACAAGTTCGAGATTCTTGGCCAGGAAGTGGGCGCTCTGGCCGATCGACAAGATGGGCCGATTGTTCTGCTGGACCATCTCGTGTGACGCGATGGTGTCCATCACCGGACTCTGACTCGGGTCCCGGCGGGAGATCCGGCCGCTCGGTCATTCGGTGTTGAGGTCCGAGATGCGCCAGTCGAGTGTCGTACCGTTCTCATCGACCATCCGCACCATCGCTTTGAGCGGCGCGTCTTCACCTACCGCACCGTACGGCACGTCGAATGTCAATTCCCATCTATCGAAGCCGGTGACTATCATCTCGTGCACCACTATGTCCCTGTCCTGTTCGATCTGGATCCAGCCCTGATGCCGGAAGAAATCACCGATCGGGAATTCACCCGGATCGGGGGCTGCGGCGGAGCCGTGAACGCCGAGCAGACGGATGGTCGCGTTTCCACCACGCATACCGGCCACCTCGGCCGGCAGGGTCACGTTCGACGGCGTGTAGATGTGCAGAATCGCTCTCGTCTGACCGTAAGTAGGGTAGACATCGATCTCCAGCAGGTCCCCGTCATCGGTATCGGATGCCCAGATGACCACATGCGGACCGTCGACGACGGCGACGGCGACGATGGCGGCCAGCGGCAGCAGTGCCAGCACACCGATGGTCACCGCTCGTCTGAGCATTATCGCCTGTCCCGCCATGATCATGTTCTCGTCCTCTCGCCCCCGCCGTGCGACCACGATGACACCGACCATTCCCATCACCTCTCCTGCCAGCAGCAGACCGAGCATCACATCGCTCATCTCAGCCATCTCATGCCAGCCCAGGTAGAGTCCGTGCGGCGAGAACATCTGGACGGCCTGCGCCTCGATCGGCGGAATCCCGGCCCCGACCACCTCGATGGTGAACAGGAACGGCAGCACGCACAACGAGACGAGGTGTGCAGGAACCAGCAGTTCTCTGGTGCCGGGCGAATCCACACCACCGAATCGATGTCTCAATTCCTTCATCGACAACAGGAACAGCACCGGCTTGACGAGCAGCAGAATGGCCGGTCCTGCCCAGACGCCGACCGTCCGCTCGGGCATCAACTGCAGCAGCACGAACAGCAGTCCGAGCGCCACGAAGACGCCACCGTTCCAGAGTCGCCGGCCATCTCCGGATGCCAGCCTGTGCAGTAGCCTCGGTCGCCTGTCCGGCAGCGTCCGTAGGTAGGACAACTCGGCGAAGCCTGAGATGAATCCGAACAGTGGGATCAGGAACAGCAGCGTCGGGATGCCGATGAAGTAGACCGCGCTGACGCCGGTCGAGAAGGGCATGGCCATCGCGCTCGTGAGGATGGTGGCCAGAAACCAGAGCACCAACCCGATGACCCCGGTGATCATCGCTCTCCAGCCGCCGCTCCATCTGCGCAGTCGGGCGGCTCCGATCGAAGACCCTCTCGATTCGAGCCGATGAGCGAGGTGCCGGCACAACCAGAGTGGACTGGCGAAGCGGAACGCGAAGGTGAAGGCGTGCATCATCAGCGAGAGAGTGATTCCGACCCCCCTGAATCCTATCCTGTCACTCGAGAGGAATCCACTGAGGATGGTCAGCGAATGGATGATGATGGCGAACACGAGTCCGTACCAGACGATTCTCTCACCCCATCTCGACCGACCACTCGCCTCACCACCCTCCCGACCACCCGGTGCGGGCATCGTGGGCACGGCCGGCCCCGTCGGCATGGCTGGCATGGCTGGCACGGCTGGGGAGAAGGGTTGCACGGGTTGTGGTGAGTGGTCGTACCTGGGCTGAGTCGGACCGGCGACTGGAGGCGGTCCGCCGACCATCGGCCCAGCGGTAGGCTCGCCTCTCCATCGTCCTTCCGCCGGCATCCCTGTAAGCGTCAGGCTGATGATGGCGGCATCGCAGGAGTGAGCGGGGCGGAGGTGAGCGGCTGGCAGAAGAGGATGCTGTCATCGAAGCGGAGATCGTCGAGTCCACGGGGGCGACCGTCACCGCCAGCGCCGTTGATCCGACGCCCGAGACGCCCGAGAGGCGCGGCGTGGACGCCGCCGAGAGGCGGGATTTGGCCCAGTTGAACCGACTGCTCGGAGCCACCGGCGCCGTCACCGTGCTGCTCATCCTACTGGCGGCCACCATAGGTCAGTCTGTCATCGATGGACTCGAGGACGACACCGACGCGGCCGCATGGCCAGCCATCTGGGAGCGTCATCTGGCGCCGTTCGTCACCGACGGCGAGAACTCCTTCCTGCTCGTCAATGGCACCTTGAGAGGGCCGGACAACGCGACGCTGTGGGACGGCACGCACCATTTCGTCGAGTTCGACCTGCCCATAGAGGAAGGCGGATCGGCGCCGAACGGCAAGGTCAGCCTGGCGGTGTGGCTGCCTGAGGTGCCGGCCGGAACGACCCTGCCTGTCATCGCCGAGTTCGGCCCCTACTTCGACGAAACGTCGGTGTCGACGCCTCCGATCACCGTCCCCGGCACCTGGCTCGGCGAGTTGATCATCGAGCAGTTGGTGCCGCACGGTTTCGCCTTCGCACAGGTCTCGGTGATGGGCACCGGCCGCTCGAATCACTGCATGGACCTGATGGGAGAGGCTGAACAACTGGGAGTCGATGCGGCCATCACCTGGCTCGGAACCCAGGAGTGGTCGTCCGGCAATGTCGGCATGATCGGCAAATCATACGATGGCAGCACACCGTGGCAGGCTGCCACCTTCGGCAACGAGCATCTGGCGACGATAGTGCCGATAAGCGGCCTCATCGGCGTCAAGGAGCTGATGTGGCGCAACGGCAGCAGCGAAGCGCGGGCGCCGTTCATGCACAACGTCGTCTACGGCGGCTACGGCATCGACGGCGATTCCGAGGACCCGGGCAACGCCTGTCCAGACTACTTCGCCGGACCGGTTACCGGCGGCGCAGCCTACGCGTGGGGCGGCGAAGCGGTCGGCACCTACTGGCAGGAGCGCTACTTCCTCGAACGCGTGCTCGCCAACTACCAGGGCAGCGTCTACATCGTTCAGGGTCTGCAGGACTGGAACGTCGACCCGCACATGGCGGTGCCGACGATAGATCGACTACAGGCAGCCGGCATCGACGCGAAGGGGCTGTTCGGCCAGTGGGACCACGACTATCCGGACAGGCCGGCGGTGATGCGGATGCGGAGCGATCCTGGACGCGGCGGCGAGGGCTACCCGAACATGGTGCGGATGGACTGGATGCAGGATCTGCTCGAGTGGTTCGATTTCTATCTTCGAGACGAAGGGGTGCAACCGTGGCTCGGTGTGGAGGTGCAGTCGAACAGGGGTGAGTGGCGACTGGAAGAGGGTTATCCCATGCGCGAGACGATTCTCTTGGAATGGGAACTCGGCAGCACGCCTCTGCCCTCCTCCGGCGGCTCCAACACCATCCTCCCGGATGCCTCCTCCGGGCCCGTCTACGAAACTCCAGTACTAGAGCAACCACTCTACTTCGGCGGTCTTCCGAGACTGCATGTCAATGTCAGGACAGCGACCGTCGGCGGCCAGCTGTACGCGCTGCTGGAGGACTGCGACGACGCCGGCGCCTGCATCCACATAGGTCATGCCATCATGGATCTGCGCTACCACGCCGGCGGCGACGAGGTGCAGACCTGGCTGCCGCTGCTCGACCAGATAGGGGCGCGGATGGAGTTCCTGCCGATGGACGTCGAGGTGCCGGCCGGGCACACGCTGCGGCTGTCGCTGGTCAGCACCGGTGAAGACTACCTGCCGGCCTCGACCTCTTCGGTGACGACCATCATCGATGCCGGCTCGATGCTGCTGCTGGACACCTTCGACCCCGCGACGCGACTGTACTACACGCCACCGACGTGCACTCACGCTGATTGCATAGCGGCAGCCCAGCCTGAATGAGGTCCGACCCAGCCGGGCGCCATCCTCGATCAGCACCTCTCGATACGGCTCGCGGGATTGATTTCTTCAGAAAGCGCAGGTCTGCGGCGGCCGGAAGAGGCGGTGCCGGTAGCGGGAGACCATGCGATAGGCGACATCTCTGACCGGCAGCGGCACCAGCCATGCGACCGGCATCCACATCGCCCACCACCAGCGCAGATGCAGCAGGCCACGAATCGTGGCGGCCGAACGGATGTGGACGCGGCCGCCGCGCAACAGATAGACGGTGTCGGAGCGCCGCTGGCGCTCGCTCAGAGTCGCGATGAGGCGTTCCCCCCGCTCGCTCTGGATGGCCACGAACTCAAGCGAGGCACTGTCCTTCAGGCGAGGCATCAGGAACAGCGCCAGCCGGTTGCATAGACCGCACTCGCCATCGAGCAGGAGCACGTCGGTTGTTCTCGAGGACTCGGTGTATTCGTGCGAATCGTTTGGCATAACCGGCCGTGAGTCCACAGAGGCCGCCGGTTCAGGTGGCGGGCTCGTCATCCTCCAGCCACTCCTCGTATTCGTCGTCCACCCGGGACCGCAGGATGAGCAGCGTCGCGCCGACGCCGAGCAGCACCAGAAGGCCGATGAGGCCGGCGCCGGCGAGACTGGAGCCTGAGCCGAGGAAGCCGTCCTTCGGCACCTCACCCACCTCGACCGTCCAAGCCCGGCTGTTGTCCTCGTCGCGTTCCTCTATCACATCGTCCGGATCGATGTGGACGATCAGATCGAGTTCGCCGAGCCAGTCCGGCATCCAGACGAAGGACACCACCGTCGACGATGTTCCGGCCGGCAGCAGCAGCGACTCGTTGCCGACCTCCTCGCCGAGCGCTTCGAGGATGACCGTGCAGGACCGGTCGGTGTGATTACCGAGATTGACGACGGTGACATTGACCAGAGTCGGCTGACCGAACAGCGGCTGCACGGGTGAGATGGTGAGGTCATCGATGACGAAGTCGGGCCGGATCTCGAAGACCGGCAGGCTGAGCGGCCAGGTGGTGGCCGAGCCGACCCCGCTCAGACCGTTGCCGGCCAGATCGCTGACCTGCAGGGCGCAGTCGAGGCTGTCATCGGGCCGCATCGGGGTGAAAGAGAGATTGACCATGTATCGCGACACCTCTCCCGACGCCAGCATCACAGCATCGCCGAGCACCGGCTCACCGACCTGATCGAAGCCTCTGCGCACGGAACAGACGATGGGTATGGAATCGTTAGAGAGTCCGGCCCCGACCTCTCGCAGATCGAATCTCAGAGACAGGGCGGACGCGTTGGCGGCGAGGAAGAGCGGTTCGTGACCGATGATGAGAGGTGGCGCGTCATCAACGATGAGCCGCACCGGCAGCGGCTCCGGGTTCACTTCACCGGGACCCTCGGTGACTTCGAGCGTGGCGCGATAGAGGCCGCTGCCTAGCACGTCCATCTGGCCTGAGAACGAGCCGTCATCCGCCGCCGCCACCAGCCGCGGCAGATCGAGCGGCACCTCCAGCCTGATCTCGTAGGAATCGGTCGGTGGCGGCAGATCGGCGGCTGTGTATCGTACCCTGCCACCGATCACCAGTCGGGTGCCGAGGCTGACGAAACTGTCGTCGGCAAGCGTGCCGTCACCGCTCTCGCCAGCCAGCGAGACGGCATGATCGACCAGAGTGATGTCGGCGTCATAGGTCCATTGGAGCCCGGTGCCGAGCGTCCGAACGCCTGACGAGTCGCTGACATGGATGTCGATGTCGCCGGCCGCCAGCAGCGGCGAGAACCGAGGCGTCACGTGGAACGAGACGTTCAGGCTCAACTGCTCCGCCTCGCCGGTCAGACCGAACGACTCTACCACGAGCTCCGGGTCGTTCGATGTGAGCTCCCCGTCTCGCTGCCATTCGAGTTCGTAGCCCTGTCCGATGTCGATGACGACGCTCTCGATGTCCTGCAACCCGTTCTCATCGTACAGGGACGCGTTCAGCCAGTTGGTGTGGGCCGGCACGAGAACGTCACCTCCAGCGAGATCGAGGATGGCGTCGTGGATGGTCGGAGGGGCTGGAACCAGAGTGATGTAATGCACCAGGTCCGATTCGATGCCGGCATCGCCTCCCATCACCGGATTGCCAGCGATGTCATTGCCCTCGATGAACAGCGACACCAGCCGTCCGTGCGGATTGTCGGAATCGTCGTAGTAGGCGTGGAAGTGATCGGAACCCACCTGTCGCAGCAGCGGCAGGCTGCCATACTCCCCAATCTCAGCGATG